>JBGSTE010000703.1:0-4575 GCA_041736655.1 Phycisphaeraceae bacterium
CCGGCGACCACGCGGGTGTAATACACGCATACGCCGAGGACCAGAGAATCTCCGTCGCGCTGCCCGCCTCGCCACGCTCATCGAGCTCCACCGTCCACACGCTGAACCAGCGCGTCCCGCGTTCACGGGCACGCTGATACAAGATCGTGTTGCCCGTCGGCGACCACTGCGGGAACAGACCGTGGCCGATGTATCGCTTGGTCGTCGGGTTCGCGACATCCACCACCACCAGCTGCCACTGACCCGATCGCTCGCTCAGCGAGCAGTAAACAAGCCGCTTGCCGTCGGGCGAAAAACTCGGGTGAACATCGTGCGTGCGATCGCTGGTCAGTTGCACCGCCGGCCCACCCTCGGCATCCATCAGGTAGATGTCCCAGTTGCCGCTGCGATCCGACGCAAACGCGATCGTCTTGCCATCGGGGCTCAGCGTCGGCATCACCTCGTTGCCCGAGTCGTCGGTCAACTGCGTGATCGCAGACCCATCGATCTTCTGCCTGTACAAGTCCGCCGTCTGGCGGTGACGCGTCGAGGCGTAGAGCAGGTACTCGCCGGCCCGATCGAGCGTCACGTCAAAGTCGCCGCCCTCTTCGGTGAAGCTCACGCGACGCAGTTGCCCCGTCGAGTCCAGCGGGCTCACCTCGCCGCTTTCGCCGGGCATCTGGCCGTAGATCGACACGGGCTGGGTCGTCGGCTGGTAAGGCCGCACGGGAAGCTGCGTCGAGACGTAATCCTGCTGCGGCTGGGTCGGGGGCACCCAACTGCCCTGGTTGCCCGGCTGGGCATCGGGTAGCGCGACTTCATGATTCAGATCAAGCACCGGCTGCGTCGTGTTGTGCTGCGGCGGCAAACCGCTCTGCCCGCCATCGATCCCGATGCGTGGCGAATCGATCCGCTCCTGCTCCTGCATCTGAGCCTGACGACGCTTTTCATCTTCGATCTGCTTCTGTTCACGCTGAAGGTGGTATTCCTTCACCATGTCGTAGTCGTCGTTGCCCATGCCAAACGCGCCGTTGTAGTACTGCTTGCAGCCGACACCCGCCAGACAGACCACCGCCAGCATCAACCCGGCCCGAATTCCTCGCATGATCCACATAGCAAATCCTTTCCAACGTTCGGGCCGCAACGAGCGGCGTTGACCTTGTCACTCACGCGTTATCGGGGACACCCCACACCCCACCTTGACACGCCGATCCAGCCCCCGTTATCGGACAAGTCCCCCCCAACCCAACCCCCACCAGCGCGCAACAAAGCCAGCCCGCTTCAGCGGGATGGCGAACCCCTTTCAAATTAATCGCCCCGTCAACTCACCCCATCATCGCCCGATCCACCCGCGACACAATCCCCTCAAACGCCCCCTCCGGGATCGCCGGCCGACTCCCCGATACATCCACCGCATCCCCCGGCGGCAGCGGAACCCAGCTCACACACCCCGCAAACGCATCACGATTCGGCACCACCGCCGGCACCGACAACCGATGCACCCGCAGCGCCAGCAGATACAACGGCCGCTCCGGCTTATACCCAAACCGCATGTCAATCTGCTCCTTCGTCCACGGATGCAAATCCTCAAGCTTGTCGAACGCCGATCGCGAAGGAACCTCCCACACCCGCGCCGCCTCAGCCCAGCACTTGAACGCGATCTGTGAAGGCTCGCTCTTCTCCGGCTCATCAACAGTCGCGGCCAATTCCGGGGCCGGGGGCAGCCAGTCCTTCTTGATCCAGTCCAGCCGCTCGTGCTCCCAGGCCGGGAACATGAGGAACCGATCGTAACTCAGCGCAAAGCGCCCCGGCCCGCCCGCCTCATGGATCCCGCCCTTGCGCAGCAGCAAACAACACTTGCCCGCCGCGAGCATGTCACACACGATCGCCCACTCTTTTAATGCGATGTCCAGTTGCATCAATCACTCCTTTTAAAAGAGCAGCATGAAGGTCCATTTTTACCGCAGAGACCGCTGAGAACGCAGAGACAAACCAAACTTTAGCCTCCGCGCCCTCCGCGAACTCTGCGGTGAAAAGCCTTGGCGTCTTGGCGTCTTGGCGTCTTGGCGTCTTGGCGTCTTGGCGTCTTGGCGTTCAAATCGTACGATCACAGATTCACATCCGCTCAACCACATCAATCCCCAACAACGCCAGCCCCTGCCGCAGCGTCAGCGCAACTAGCTTGCACAGCGCCAAACGTCCTTGCTTAATTTCCGCGGGCACATCGCTGCGCAGCACCGGGCAGGACTCGAAGAACTTGTGGAACGCCGACGCCAGTTCGTACAGGTAGTTGCACAGCCGGTGCGGTTCGAGTGCGTCGGCCACCGATGCGACCGTTGAGCCGAACTGCATCAGCTTGAGCACCAGCGCCCGCTCGTGTTCATCCGCGACCTGCACGGTTTCGCTTGTAAAGGAAGAGAAATCGATGCCCCCCTTGCGGAAGATGCCGTGCACGCGGACGTAGGCGTTGACGAGGTACGGCGCGGTGTTGCCGTCGAGCGCCAGCATGCGCTCCCACGAAAAGCGGTAGTCCTTGATGCGGTCGCTGCTGAGGTCCGCGTATTTGAGCGCGCCCAGGCCCACGACCGTGCCGATGTGCCGGGCCTCTTCGTCCGTGAGTTCGGGATTCTTTTCTTTGCACACCGCGATCGCGCGCGTCTGGGCCTCGTCGATGAGGTCGACAAGCCGGACGGTTTCGCCTGAACGTGTTCGGAAGATCTTGCCGTCTTCGCCGAGCACCTGGCCAAAGGGCACGTAGTCAAGCCTGACGCGGTCTTTCACCCAGCCGAGTTTTCGCAGCGTGGCAAAGAGCATGTCAAAGTGCTGGCGCTGCGGGGCACCGACGACGTAGACGACACGGTCCGCGTGTAGTTCATCGACGCGATAAGCCGCGGCAGCGAGATCGGTCGTCGCGTAGAGGTACCCGCCGTCGGATTTCTGCACGATCATCGGCAGCGTGTTGCCGTCCTTGTCGGTAAAGCCCTCGACAAACACCACGCCCGCGCCCTGGCTGACCTGCAGCGCCCCGTCCTTCTTAAGCCGATCAATCACGCCCGGCAGCTTGTCGTTGTAAAAGCTCTCGCCGCGGATGTCCGTCGGCTCAAGCAGCACGCCCATACGCTGATAAATCGTTGCGAAGTAATCTCGGCTCTGCTCAACAAGCTTCTCCCAAGCTTGCAGCGTCGCACGATCACCGCCCTGCAACTTCACCACACGCTGCTTGGCGCGATCAGCAAACTCCGGCTCGGCATCAAAGCGAGCCTTCGACGTTTTATAGAGCTTGGTCAAGTCGCCGAGGTTGGCCTGCTGAGCCTGACCGGTCTCCAGCAAATGCTCAATCAGCATCCCAAACTGCGTCCCCCAGTCGCCCAGGTGGTTCTGGCGGATGACGTGGTGGCCCTGAAAAGTCAGCACACGGGCGATCGCGTCGCCGATGACCGTTGAGCGCAGGTGGCCGACGTGCATCTCCTTGGCGACGTTCGGGCTGGAGTAGTCGACGACCACCGTCTGGGGCTTGTCGAGTGGCGCGACGCCCAGCCGGCTGTCAACGAGCATCGCCGCCGCCGCTTGGGTCAGGGCCTGCTCGGAGAGGTGCAGGTTGATGAAGCCCGGGCCGGCGATCTCGATTTTTGTAATCAGCTCGCCCTTGTCGAGCCTGTCGACGACCGCCTGGGCGATCTCGCGCGGCGGTCGGCCAAGCTTCTTACTCATCGGCATCGCGAAGTTGGCCTGGTAGTCGCCGAACTTGGCGTTGCCTGCCGGGGTCAAGATCGGGTCGACGGAAGCGCCATCGGGCCCAAAGGCCGCAACAATCGCGTCGGTCAACGCCCGGCTCACGCTCTGAATCAAGTCTGCCATGAGGCTGGCATAATACAAACCACGCAGGGGTTCGGGGTTCGCGGTCGTTAAAGTCTTGAGATTCCAAGGCCTTAGCCGGCGGCCTGCGGACGCCGGACACGCCGACGGGTCTTACAATTTGCTTGGAATAAACTTCTTGCAAACGGAGTTTGCCGTATAATCGTCTGCCGAGCACAATCGAGACACCGTGTGTCCGATCCGAACACGAGACCTGCTCAACGAAACACGACACCCCCACACCCCGATCTGGAGTATTGCGATGAAAAACTGGACCCTGATGGCTGGCTTGTTTGTCCTGACCCTGTGCCTGGGCCTCGCGCAGGCGGACGAAACCGTGAAGAGCCTCTTCAACGACAAGTGCCCGATGAGCGGCGCTGCGGTCGATCCGACCAAGACCTCGGACTACAAGGTCGAGTTCTGCTGCAAGAACTGCAAGGCCAAGTTCGACAAGGACCCGGCCGCGCACCTGGCCAAGGCCGCTGAAGGCGAAGCCGGCAAGTGCATCTACAACGGCAAGGAAGCCACGACCAGCTCGACGCTGACCATCGGCTTCTGCTGCGACAACTGCAAGGGCAAGTTCGACAAGGAGCCCAAGGCCCACCTGACCAAGGTCAAGCCGGCAGCCAAGGCAGCCGAGTGATCTGAACCGCACAACGCGATCAAAGAAAAACCCGTCCTCGCGACGGGTTTTTTCGTGGCCAAGTTCGCGCCCGAACCGCGGGTAGCGGGGGGCGCCGC
>JBGSTE010000731.1:0-3608 GCA_041736655.1 Phycisphaeraceae bacterium
GCTTCACATCATCCAACAACTCACCGATGAAGTGACGCGGCTTGGCCGCGCGTAAGACATCACCCTGCGCCGCCCCTGACAGTTGTAGCGATCACGCAAGGTTCAATCCCGCAGGCAATTGACCCGAACCATCAACCCCACACACCATCACGCCGATGTCTGTTGGGCCTTATCGGCCTTGAGGACGCCCGCGTGATCTTCCGACACGACGAAGACCTGGCCCCGCCTAAACGCGGGTACGACACCAACCGGCTGTGGGTCTCGGACCAGCAGTGGCTGGCGATCCTCGAGCGCGTCCAGCGCAGCGGGCCGATCGAATTCGACCACGACTCGGACTGCCGACGCCTGCACGCCCGCGAATCCTTCGAGGGCCGATGTCTCCTGCGACTCAGCGGCCTGGCCGGCACGTTCATCGTCCGCACCCACGACATCTCCGCCGGCGGCCTGCGCTTTGTCCATAGCCAGGAACTCCGCCCGTCCACCCGCTGCACCATCGCCATCCAGGGCGAGATGGGCCCGGGCCGAATCCTCTCGGCCGTCGTCGCCTGGTGCAAGGAGATCGACTTCTTCGACCCGGACCTCGAAGCCTACGAGATCGGCGTCAAGTTCGATACGCCCATCGACACCCGATCGATCATGGGCGCGGCATAAGGCTGCTTAAAACACCTAACGAATGGTCAGGGGGACAGGCATTCCTGCCTGTCGTCCGGCCCAAGGCCTGAAATCAATCGGATTCGGCTACGCCGAATGACAGACAGGAATGTCTGTCCCCCTGTCCGTCAGGTGTTCTGATGGACCACGAGCACCTTGCCCATCTGCTTGCCCGACTCGGCGTACGTGTGCGCTTCACCGATCTGATCAAACGTGAATCGTTTGGCGTCGATCAATGGCTTGAGCTTGCCGGCATCGACCAGCGCCGCGATCTCTTGAAGAATCAGACCATGCCGTTCACGCTCGACATCGCTTAACATCGGAATCAGCATGAAAACAAGGTGAAGCGACGCGCCCTTCATGTGCAGCGAGCCGCCGTCGATCTGCGCACGCCCGGCGATGCACACGACCTGGCCGTTGGGCTTCACCGCCTCGATCGACTTGGCGATGTTCGGCCCGCCGACGGTATCGAATACGATATCAAAGCCCTTGCCCTGAGTCAGTCGCTGAACATACTGCCCGACCGACTCTGCGCGATAGTCAATGATCTCATCAGCGCCAAGCGAGCGAGCGCGTTGGGCTTTGTCTGGCGAGCTGACCGTCGCGCTGACGTGTGCGCCTAATGCCTTGGCCAGTTGCAACGCCACATGCCCGACCCCGCCGGTCCCGCCGTGCACGAGCACTTTGGCGCCGACCTGCGGGTCGATGAAGCGACGCGGCTTGGCCGCGCTCCGCGCACAGGTCAACCCCGCTTTATCAAACCCTTCCCAGGCCGTGATCGCCACCAACGGCAGCGCGGCCGCGTCTTGCATCGCAATCGACTTGGGCGCATGCGCAAACAGCCTGCTATCTGCAATCGCAAAATCCGCCAGCACGCCCGGCATCCCGCGCACGCCGCCGACGCAGCCGTACACCTGGTCGCCAACCGCAAAGCGCTCCACGCCAGCGCCCACCGCGTCGATCGTGCCCGACACGTCGCCGTGCAGGACCGCGGGCATCTGAGGCCCGAGCGGCACTTGGCCACCACGGATCTTGCAGTCCACCGGGTTCACGCTCGTCGCCGCGACCTTGATGCGGACCTCGCCAGGGCCCGGCTCGGGCTTGGGCAGATCGACTTCTTTAAAAACTTCCGGCCCGCCGTGCTGTTCAATCACCCATGCCCGCATGGTCTTGCTCCTGTTGGATGTCGATCGCGCTGCATCGTAACGGTTGTAACGGTTGCGGGGGTTTCACCGGACGAACGGTTCAAAGCAGTTGCGCGCTCTGCGAAGTTGGCGGAGTCTGCCGGACCTTCGGCTGGCGGTTATGCCCGCTCGGGTGCGGGTCGATAGGACCGGTACCGGTGCTGTTGCCGGGTATTGCCCCGACCTTTTTACAAGAGAACGCCGATGGACCTGGAAAAGATCCTCAAAGCGGCCGCCGCCGCCGACTCCTCGGACATCCACCTGATCTCCGGCCACCCGCCGATGACGCGTGTGCATACGCACATGACGCCGATGGACTTCCCGACCATCACGCCCGAGGGCGCGCTGCGCATGCTCAAGCAGATGGCCAGCGAAGACCAGATGAAGCTCTTTGAGAAGATCAAGGACGCGGACTTTTCCTTCGAGATCCCCGGCCTTGGGCGATACCGCGTTAACGCGCACCTCCAGCGTGCCACCGTCGGTATCGCTATGCGTGCGATCAAGACCAATATCCCGCCCCTGGCTGCGCTGAACCTGCCCGAAGTCATCTCCCGCCTGACCTATCTGCCGCGCGGGCTGGTGCTCGTCACCGGCGACACCGGCTCGGGTAAGTCGACCACGCTCGCGGCCATGATCGACTCCATGAACCAGCGCTACCGCAAGCACATCATCACTCTCGAAGACCCCATCGAATACTCGCTCAAGAGCGACAAGTGCGTCATCGAGCAGCGCGAGCTGGGCCAGGACACGCCGTCGTTCGCCTCGGGCCTTCGGCACGTGCTGCGTCAGGACCCGGACATCATCCTCGTCGGTGAAATGCGCGACCTGGAAACCACCGCCGCCGCCATCACCGCCGCTGAAACAGGCCACCTCGTTTTCAGCACGCTGCACACCGTCAACGCCTCGCACACGGTCGAGCGCATCATCGACATGTACCCGGCCGACCAGCAGAACCAGATCCGCTCGATGCTGGCCAACACCCTGCAGGCGGTGATCTCGCAGACCTTGTTCAAGCGGATCGACCAGAAGGGCATGGTGCCGGCCGTCGAGGTGATGCTCTGTACCCCGGCGGTGCGGAACCTCATCCGCGAGAACCGTGCGTTTGAGATCCCCAACGTCATCGAGACCAACCGCATGCTGGGGATGAACTCGCTGGACAACGCGATCGCCGAGCTTTATTTCAACGGCATGATCAGCAAGGAAGACGCGATCGCCCAGGCGGCCTACCCCGAGAAGCTGGAGCGCGCCCTGGCGGCGTGAGTGAAGCGGTTAGCCGTTAGCTGTTAGCGGTTAGCCAGAACAGAAAAGGTCGAACCTTAGAGTCTCAAGCTGATGGCTAACGGCTAAAAGCTAAAGGCTCCACAGAGGCCCACGCATGCCCACGTATCGATACCAGACACGCAACAACGCCGGGCAGGTCACCGTCGGCACCATCGCCGCCGAGAGCGCCCTCGGTGCCGCGCAGCTCCTGCGTAACCAGGGCGGCACCGTCCTCTCGCTCACACCCATCAGCGGCCGCAGCAGCAAGTCCCTCAACGACGTGCTCAAGAGCCTGAACTACACCTCCGGCCCGTCGCAGAAAGACGTGCTGAACTTCACTACCCAGCTGGCCGTCATGGTCCGCGCGGGCATCTCGCTTCGGCAGGCCCTCGACGGCATCGCCGAGCAGAGCGAGAACCCCAAGTTCCAGAAGATCCTCACAAGCATCAAGCAGGACGTCGAGGCCGGTAAGCCCTTCTCCGAAGCGCTCGCCAAGCACCCCAAGCTCTTCGG
>JBGSTE010000734.1:0-4780 GCA_041736655.1 Phycisphaeraceae bacterium
GTGGCGCTTCAAGGGTAAGGAAGCCGGCTCGGGCGCGCACGGGGACCTGAACGCCCACATCATCGACATGGCCCGGTTCATCACCGGCGACGAGATCACCGAAGTCACCGGAGCGATCAAGGAAACCTTCATCAAGAAGCGCGAGATCATCGAGTCGGCTGGCGCTGCGATCACCGGCGCTGGTGCGAAAAAGGCGGGCAAGAAGAAGTACGGCGCGTCGACCGTCGACGATGCGCTCTTGTTCCTCGCTAAGTTCAAGAAGGGCGCGATCGCTTCCTTTGAGGCCAGCCGACTTGCAACCGGCGACAAGAACGCCAACCGCATCGAGATCCACGGCGAGAAGGGCGCGCTCAAGTACAACTTCGAGCGTGCAAACGAGCTGGAGTGGTACGACAACACCCTGCCCGGCCGCGAGCAGGGCTGGTCGACCATCAACGTCACGCGCGGCGGCGACGGCCACCCCTACGTCGGCAACTGGTGGCCGGCGGCGCACCTCATCGGATACGAGCACACCTTCGTCAACATGGCGGCGGACATGTTCAACGTCATCGGCGGCGGCAAGCCGGTGGTCCCGCTGTGCGACTTCCAGGATGCCTACGAAACCCAGCGCGTCCTCGAGGCGGCGGTGCTCTCGGTCGACAACCGCTGCCCGATCAATATGAGCGAGGTGAAGTAAGAAATCCAAGGTGGACAGGCATCTTGCCTGTCACGGATCAGGTTTGATTTAAGTCAGTGTTGGAGTAGACAGGCTGGAAGCCTGTTCCACCCATTGACTTGGCAACTTGACTTCTCATGCACAACGGCTACATTATTTCGCTCGGCACAGTTTGACTGGCCGAGCACAGCGAGCCCTTAGGGGGCGTAGCTCAATTGGTTAGAGCACCGGCCTGTCACGCCGGAGGTTGCGGGTTCGAGCCCCGTCGCCCTCGCTGAAACAAACGCCCGTCACGCATCCCGTGGCGGGCGTTGTTTTTTTACAGGCCTGATGAGTTGGCACGGGCGTCTGTCGGCCGATTGGATTAGACTTGCACGATCGGACTTTTGTGATTCACTTGAGCAAGGACTAGACGAGATGACCATCAGAGTCGGCGTGATCGGACTGGGCTTCATGGGCCAGACTCACCTGGACGCGTACGCGCGGCAGCCGGGCGTGGAGGTCATCGCCATCGCCGACCGTGACCCGGCCCGCTTGCAGGGCAACCAGCAGGCGGCGGGAAATATCGCTGGCGCTAACGCCGGCGGCTTTGACTACAGCAAGGCCAAAAAATATACCGACGCGATGGAGCTGATCGCCGACGCGGACATCGACGCGGTAGACATCTGCCTGCCCACGCCCGGGCACTTACTGTTCGGCATCAAGTCGATCGAGGCGGGTAAGCACCTGCTGCTGGAAAAGCCGGTGGCCCGGACCTACGCCGACGCGACGAAACTCGTCGAGGCTGCCGAGGCGACCGACAAGGTGGCGATGCCCGCGATGTGTATGCGTTTCTGGCCCGGCTGGACGTGGCTGAAAAAAGTGATCGACGAGAAAACGTATGGCAAGGTGCTCAGCGCGACGTTTCGTCGGGTGGCTTCGCATCCGGCAGGCGCGTTCTATGCCGACGGCGCGCAGAACGGCGGCGCGGCGCTGGACCTGCACCTGCATGATGCGGACTTTGTCCAGTACCTCTTCGGGATGCCCATTAGCGTCACCAGCGTCGGCTACTCGAGTAAGACCAGCGAGGTCGACCACCTGCTGACGCAGTATCAGGTTCAGGGTGTGCCGATGGTGACGGCCGAGGGCTCGTGGGCGATGGCCAACGGCTTTGCCTTCCGCATGCAGTACATGGTGAACTTTGAAAACGCCACCGCCGTGTTTGACAGCGCCGGTCACGAGAAGCTGCGGCTCAGTCATGACGGCCAAACCACGGCCATCGAACTCGAAGCGGGCATGGGCTACGACCACGAGATCGCGTATTTCCTCGACTGCATCCGCAAAGGTAAGAAGCCGTCGCGCGTGACCATGCGTGACGGGGCCGAGGCGATCCGGCTGGTCGAGGCAGAGGTTAGAAGTGTTCGCAGCGGCGCGAAGGTATCGCTGTAGCGTGTAGCGGGCGACGCGAAGCGTCCCACTTGCATAGGGAGGAATCGCCACCATCACGAGCCAGTCCAGCACAACCTGTTACATCGGCATGGACCTGGGCGGCACGCAGATCAAGGCGGGGCTGCTGGACCCGGCGTGTCAGGTGCTTGCGCGTACGATTGATTCGACACCTAAGGACAGCCGGCCGGAGGTCGTGGTGCGGACGATGACCGACCTGGCTCGGCGGATGGTAGAGGACGCGGGTCGATCCTGGAGCGATGTGGGCGGCGTGGGTATCGGCGTGCCGGGGCTGATCGACAGCCGAACGGGCATTGTCCGTGCGTGCGTGAACCTCAAGGGCTGGAAGGATGTGGGCCTGCGTGAGTTGGCGGGCGCTGCGATGGGCCTGCCGGTGATTGTGGATAATGATGCCAATGCCGCGGCCTTCGGCGAGTATTCGATTGCGCTCAAGCGCAACACCGGCTTGCACCACCTCGCGCTGATCACGCTGGGGACGGGCGTAGGCTCGGGCATCGTGCTCAACCGCCGGGTCTTCCACGGCGGGGGCGGCTTGGCTGGCGAAGTAGGCCACATGATCGTCGAGCCCGGCGGCAAGCTCTGCCCCTGCGGGCAGCAGGGCTGTCTGGAGCAGTACGCCTCGGCCACCGCGATGGTCCGCCAGGCCACCGAGCTGATGGCCGCAGGCAAGCGATCACGGCTTGAACGCTATCGCGAGACCGATGCGCTGACCACCCGGGCGATCTTCAACGAGTCGGAGCTGGGCGACTGGCTTTCGCAAAGGCTCGTCGAGGATTTGGCGGGCTATCTCGCCATCGCGTGTATCAACCTCTGCCGGGTCATCGACCTGCAGGCGATCGTGATCGGCGGGGGCGTAGCGGGCGCGGGCGAGTTGCTGCTGACGCCCCTTCGCCGGGCTTTCGCCGAGCAGAACTGGGGCATTGCCGGAGCAACGATGCCAAGCCTCAGTGCCACCGAACTGGGCAATGAGGCGGGATTCATCGGTGCCGCGGCACTGGTGATGGCCCAGACCGGCGACGGGCTCTTTTCCGGGCAGATCTGAGCCAGACACCCTGTGAATTAAAGAAAAGGTTTGTATGCCTAACCTTTTGTAGTTATTCTACGTTTGAGGTACTTGCCCAAGCGGAGAAAATGAAAGCCATGAAACTCGTTAAGCATCGAAATATCAAGCGATTATTCGTTTTATGGCTTTACGCTCTGGCTGCAGTCGTCCTGTCGCAGCCCGCCCATGGCCAGCTCAATCTCGAGCCTGTGACGATCTCGGTGCTGCCCGGCTCGCCGACTACGGCCGACGATGTGGTCATCCGCCACGACCTGGTCTTCAACACCGGCGGCTACTCGGTCGGCGGCTCTAACTTCACGTTCCTCGACCCGTTTCACATCCAGATCGATGTTTTTGTCCGTTCTCCCAACCCTGGCGATCCAGTGACACAGGCCTTCACTTTCCTCAAAGTCGATTCGGAACTGGGTATGCTCGCGCCCGGCGATTACCAATATACCTCGCGGGTTGCTACGATCCCCCGTGGTCAGTTCCCCGATCCGCCGACGGACGCGATCTTCTCGCAGTTTCCGCCCGCCATCCGGACCGGGCAGTTCACCGTAGTCCCCGAGCCCGCGTCGCTCTCGCTCCTGGCGATCGGCGGCTGGGCCCTCACCCGACGGCAGCGACACCCTTGAAAACGATCAAAGATTCCCTGGCTTTCTGCTCCTGGTCCACGCGTCCGCACTGCCCGGGCTGTCTGATCGACAGTGCCCATCAGCTGGGCATCAGCCACATTCAACTGCACCTGAACCCGATCTTCGAGAAGCCCGAAGACTGGGCCGACGCTGGCAAGCGCTTGGCCGACGCGGGTCTGACCCTCGTCTCGGGCATGTTCACGCCCCTGGGTGAAGACTACAGCACCCCGGCCACGATCAAGCAGACCGGCGGGGTCGTGCCCGACCACACCTGGCAGGACAATCTCATCGCCTTCCATGAGACCGCACGCGCCGCCAAGGCCTTGAACCTTCCTTATGTCTCCTTCCACGCCGGGTTCATCCCCGAAGACGATCAAGCCGTGCACGACAAGCTCGTCGAGCGGCTGCAACAGTTGGGCGACATCCTCAAGGACACGGCCGGCGCCGACCTCTTGCTGGAGACCGGGCAGGAGACGGCCGATTCACTGGACCGCTTCCTGGCTCATGTCGATCGTAAGCATGTCGCGGTCAACTTCGATCCGGCCAACATGATCCTCTACGGCATGGGCGACCCGATCGCCGCCGCGGCCAAGCTCTCGCCGCGCATCCGACAGGTTCACATCAAGGACGCGACCTCGCCGCCAGCCCCCGGCCAGTGGGGCAGCGAAGTGGCAGTGGGTACCGGTGAAGTCAACTGGGAAGCGTTCTTCAAGACGCTTAAGCAGGGCGGCTTCAACGGCGACCTGGTCATCGAGCGTGAAGCGGGCGAAGACCGCATCGGCGACATCAAGCAGGCCGCGGCGTATGTGCCGCAGTTCGTTGATTGATCGGCGGGGCAAGCCCGCCGGCTAACATGAAAAAACCCCGTCATTGGACGGGGTTTTTCGTTGTGTCAATTTGATCAAGTGGCTTACTTGAAGACGCTGTCGTCAGCCGGTGCCGGTGCGCCTTCGGTGACGCCGCCTCGCGTGCCGGTGCCGGTGGCGGGTTCGCTGGGTGCTG
>JBGSTE010000736.1:0-1112 GCA_041736655.1 Phycisphaeraceae bacterium
GCTGTTTCAACGGCGAACTTTGGCCCGAGAACTGACTGTCCGATCCGGGGTGCGATACAAGGTAAAGCTGACCTAACGCGAGCGTTATGCGACTGCCACCGCCTCGCGAAAGGAGACCAGCCGGCGGCGATCTTCGTCCCACAAGGTGAGTGCCAGCGGCCGGATCATCTGCGCGAAGGTGAAGCGGTTGAGATGTCGCAGGTCGGGATAGGCGTTGAGCACCTCTTGCAGGCGATAGAACGGGATACGGCTGGCGAGATGGTGGACGTGATGTACGCCGATATTGGCGGTGAACCAGCGCAGCGGTTGCGGCAAGTCGAGATGGGTGCTGCCGTACAAGGCGGCATCGTGGAACGACCAGGCCGTAGCCTTGTCCCAATGCGCCGTTTCGAACTGATGCTGAATGTAGAAGAGGTAGACACCGGTCGATGCCGCGATCAGCAAAGTGGGGATCACGACCAACAGGGTCGTGCCCCATCCAACCAGGAGGATCAGCCCGCCCATCATGGCGGCTATCGCCAGATTGGTGGCGATGGCGCTGACCCAATATTGCACCCCGGCCCGCATCAACCCGATCGGCAAGCGGTGCCGCAGCAAAAACAAATAAGCAGGGCCAATCCCCAGCAGTACCGCCGGGTGGCGATACAGCCGATAGCCCAGTCGCCCAAGCCTGCTGCGAGACTGAAACTCCCTCACCGTCAGCGTGTCGACATCGCCATAGCCGCGGGCATCCAGATTGCCTGTGCTGGCATGATGCAGCGTGTGCGAGCGCCGCCAGCAATCATACGGCGTAAAGGTCAACACGCCCAGCGCGCGGCCAATCCAGTCATTGCCGGAGCGTTTGGAAAGAAACGCGTCATGCCCGCAATCATGCTGGATGATGAAGATGCGCAGCAACAGCAACCCCGCCAGCGGCGCAAGCGCAAGGGCGATCAGATAGCCTGCGTTGATGGCGGCCAGCATTGCTGACACCACACCCAAAAACGGGACAAGCGTAATCGCCAGTTCCCAGATGCTGCGGACGGTGTGAGGCCGGCAGAACGGCTTGAGCTGCGAGACCAGCTTGCGCGGCACCAATGCGGGCAGGCCATTGGCAGCAACAGGTCGTTGAT
>JBGSTE010000071.1:0-3747 GCA_041736655.1 Phycisphaeraceae bacterium
AACTGCCCGCCAACCGCAGACAAGCCCTCTTCATCAAACTCCGCCGACTCAACCGCCAGCACCTGGCCCGCTTGCAGGTCAGCGTCCGGCTCAACTTCCGAACCGTTGAGCGAAACGAGAGCGTCGCTGTCGGCCGCCTCCTCGCCATCAGCCTGCGCGGCATCACGGTCTGCATCGTCAAGCGCTGCGACCGGCTGCTCCGCGATCGGTTTATTGACCGGCACAAAACGCCCAGGCGCGACGGGGCTCACCCGCTGCTCGCCGTAGCCAAACCACAGCCGGGCCACGACATTGTTCTTGGCTGTCGATGGCGCGAGCTCCACCGCCGGCGCCGACGTCGGGCTGAACAAATCAAGGTGCGGCACAGGCTGGACGCTCTGCTCCGCTCGGCCAAGGCCCTCGGGCAAATCCAGCTCCGGCAGGTGCGGCAAGAGATACAGCCGATCCAGAAAACGCTCGACCTCGCCCGCCTCCACACGCATCACCGATCGGTTCGTCGCGTCATCCAGGTAACGACCATCGCGGAACTGCGACACCCAGCGCCAGCCCTCGCGGTCATCAAACAGCGAGGCCCGCCCATCATGGATCACGATCCCGTTGGGCCCGCCCAGCACCAACTCCGGCACCTCGATCGGCACCCGACGACCCCCGCGACGCATCTGTAAGTCAATCAACAGGTCACGCGGCTCGTTGTCCCGGTTCTCCGCCGGCTCTTCTTCTGCATCGATCTCTCGATCAAACGCCGCGAGCTCCGCATACTCAGCGATCGGCGATTCTTCTGAATCCGCCGCCTCGTTCGCTTCACGCACGCCGTCCGCTTCGCCGCCGAACCCGGCCAACTGCTCTTCTTCGTACACCGCGTGCAGGTAAAGCGACCAGGCCGGCTCGTCCGCCGTGCCCTCATCCCAGGCGATCGCCCGTAGGCGCTCGCTCTCATCGTCGCCCTCGTCGACGTAGCAACGCCCGGTCGCGATCATCTGCTTGAGCAGCGTCACCTGCGCCTGCGTCGGCACGCGGTACATCGCGTGCGATCGGCTGAGCGTCCACGTGTCGCTCGCCTCGTGTTCCGTGACCCACGTCGCGCCAAGCAGGAGCGAACAGATCTCCCGGTCCTGCGGGTCCGTCAGCGAACCGACCACGTCCGTCGAGACCTTCAAGGGCTTGGGCTTGCCCCAGCCGGTTGCCATGGCCACACGCTGGCGCAGCTCGACGACCAGCCCGTTGTGGCGCTGGCTGGCGCGGGGCAGGATCGCGTAGCACACCTGCCGCTGCACCGGGAACACGTTCTGCACCTGGTCCTGCACGTCCACCGAAGAGGGACGCAGCATCGCCAGCCGACCCATCCATTGCGGTTCGTTGCCGCTTCGCATCGGCCGGGCATCGCCCTCGCGCTTACGGGCCTTGGGCGGCTGGGGCTTGAGCTTGATGATGTCCGCCAGCCCCGCGCCCGGGCCCGCCGGCTCGTGCACCAGGTGCAGGAGCGTCGCCCAGATGTGCTCGCAGAAAATGCCATCAGCCGCCTGCGGTGAGTCGCACTCGATGACCGCCTTGAGCCCTTCGCTGCGGACGCTGACCGTCACCAGCCCGTCGCCCTCGACCTGCGCACGCAGCAGCTCGCCTTCTTCAGGCGGCAGGCGACGCACCTTCTTGGCCAGTTGAAGCGAACGCCCCCGCATCCGCGCCTTTGACTGAAAAAACGGTGACCAGGCCGTGAGCTGTGACAAGCCAAACTCCCTTATCCGATCGGGCGAAAAACCGAATCGCTAAGCCTAGCCGACCCAAGCTCATTTGGCAATTGTCACAAAGCCCACTTCGCCCCGGCCTTCCGCAAGCCCGCGTCAGCAGCCGGACTGTTTAAGCGTCACATGCAGGGCCCGATGGTCTGACCCGCATGAATCACCGACCCGCCGCTGGCTCGTGTGCCAGCCCCCGCCGTGCAGGCAGTGATCGATCGGGATACCAAGGACGGCGGGCAGCCCTGCTGGCCAGGTTGTCTGCCTGCCAAACCCCTTCGCCGAGTTGTTCAACTTCCCATCTTCAAGGAGCGCTACAAATGGCTTGGACCACGGCGTTGCGTTCAGGTCGCCGATCACCACCGCGTACTTTCCCGACGCAGAAGCCCAATCTCCCGCAGCCTTGAGCTGCGCATCACGCGCCGCCGCATAGCGCCCGCTGACCGGCGGCAGCGTGTGGATGCTCAGCACCGGCACGGTCAACGGGTCGAACTCGGCGCCCCACATGTTTTGCACGGAAAGCTCTAACGCGATTGCAGGAACAGCCGCCAAACCGTTGGTCTGGTCCACGATCCTTGCGGTACGCACAACGACCCGGTCCTGATTGGCCCGCACATAGCACGCGATGCCGAAGTTGTCCGACCTCGGCTCGGCGATGACCAACCGGTATGGCCCGACCTGCTGACCAAGCGCATCCATCCAGGCCTCACTGACTTCCTGCAGAAACACAACATCCGCGTCTTGCTTGGCAAGATAGGCAGCGACTCCCGCGGGATCGCCGGCAGCGGTGTTGACGTTGAACTGGATCAGTCGCAGGCTGCCGGCGGCTTGGGCATTCTGAACTACATCGTGTTCGTAGGCCAGGATCACCGGCCAGACCTGCCAAACACTTAGCGCCAACATCAAACCGCTGATCACCAGCAGCCGTCGGCTGCGCAGCAGCGCCAGGCAAACGGTGGCAACCAGAAACAACGCCGCGTAATGCACCCAGAAATGATTAAACAAGTCCAGCAACCACGCTGCCCGACCCCCGATGAAACCCAGCAGCGCGAACATTGAGGCAGGTAAAACAAAGAACCCGATCACGCCGATCGCAAATGACCGTCTAATCCCAGTAACCGTCTTGGTCGGCGGACCAACGCCTTCATTCGTGATGGCCATGTCATGCGTCATGGATGTCTTACGCACTAGCACGAAGCGGGTTCGCTTTAGCATGTCGATCGCGTCCCCTTGCGCTGCTCGAAGCCCACGCCCTCAGGGCGTGGGCTTCTGACTTGGCTGATCCGAGCACGACGCGTCAACGAGTGACCCTATCAGCAGGAAAGAGGTCACTCGCTGACGCTTCGTGCTCGGATCATGCACGACGCGATCACTCGCGATCGATCGGCACAAACTCCGCAATCGACAACCCGAACCCGCTGAGGGCTTGCGGGCGATAGGGGTGGTCCGTGATCAGGCGCAGGTGGGTGATGCCCAGGTCGCGCAGGATCTGGCAGCCGATGCCGTAGCCTCGCTTGTCTGCCCGCGGGCGGATGCCCGGGCTCTCGTGCGAGTCGCCGGGCCGAAGGGACTCCACACGCCCTGCCTCCTCCTCCGGCGAGAGCGCCAGCGTCTGCAAGCGCTTGAGCACGCCCGTGCCCATGCCCTCATGTCGCAGGTACACCACCGCGCCCGAGCCTTGCCGCTGGATCATCCGCATTGCCGACGCCAGAGTCTTTCCCGACGGCTGGCTCACGTCGCCAAACACATCGCCCAGGAGGTTCTGGCTGTGCATCCGCACCAGCACCGGCGAGGTCGAGGGCACCGAGCCGCCCAGGCCGTCGGGCTGGCCAACGCCCCCGCAGGTCAGCGCGACGTGGGGCATCGGGTCGACCGTCGAGGTGTACACGTTCAGGTCCCACTTGCCCAGCGCGTTTTCAAAGGGCACACGCTCGACCCGTCGCACCAGCGCGTCGCGCTCCAGCCGATAGTGGATCACGTCCGCGACCGTGCACATCTTCAGCTCATGCTTTAT
>JBGSTE010000074.1:0-3005 GCA_041736655.1 Phycisphaeraceae bacterium
GCTCAACACGCTGGTCAACGATATTTACCACGACCAGCAGATCGTCAACGACGGCATCATCCCGCGTGCGGTGCTGGAGATGGCCGAGTCGTACCGCCCGCAGTGTCACGGGCTCAACCCGCCGCAGGGCATCTGGTGTCATATCGTCGGCACCGACCTGATCCGCGGCGGCGACGGCAAGGTCTACGTGCTCGAAGACAACCTCCGCTGCCCGTCGGGCGTGTCGTATGTGCTGCAGAACCGCATGCTCATGAAGCGGTCGTTCCCGCAGCTTTTCGACGGCTCACGCATCCAGCCGGTGATCGACTACGCCAGCCGGCTGTATGAAACGCTCGCCAACCTCGCGCCGGAAAACGTCGTGGACCCGACGGTCGTCGTGCTCACGCCCGGCGTGTACAACTCGGCGTACTACGAGCACTCGTTCCTGGCTCAGCAGATGGGCGTCGAACTGGTCGAGGGCAGGGACCTCATCGTGCAGGACGGGTTCGTCTACATGCGGACGACCAACGGCCTGCAGAAGGTCGACGTGGTCTACCGCCGGATCGACGACGACTTCCTGGACCCCAAGGCCTTCCGCAAGGACTCGATGCTCGGCGTGCCGGGCATCATGGAGGTCTACCGCCAGGGCAACGTCGCGCTGGCCAACGCGCCGGGCAATGGCGTGGCGGACGACAAGGTCATGTACGCCTTCGTGCCCGAGGTGATCCGCTATTACCTCAACGAGGAGCCGATCCTGCCCAACGTGCCGACGTATTTGTGCATCCGTGACGATGACCGCGCGTACGTGTTGGACAACCTCGAGAAGCTGGTGGTCAAGGCGGCCAACGAGTCCGGCGGGTACGGCATGCTGATGGGCCCGAGCTCCACCGCCCAGGAGCGGGCCGAGTTCGCCAAGAAAATTGTCGAACACCCACGCAACTACATCGCCCAGCCGGTCGTGTCGCTCTCTCGCGTGCCGACGGTCATTGAAGAGCCCGGCCAGCCCGCGCGATTTGAAGGCCGGCACGTGGACCTTCGGCCGTACATTCTTTATGGCAAGGACATCTGGGTGATGCCCGGCGGTCTGACGCGGGTGGCGCTTAAGAAGGGCTCCTTGATCGTGAACTCTTCGCAGGGCGGGGGCAGCAAGGATACGTGGGTCGTCGAGGTCCAGAAGTAACAAGGGAGAAGGGACGGCATGCTCAGCCGGGTTGCGGATTCGATCTACTGGATGGCGTGTTACGTCGAGCGAGCGGACCATTTGGCGCGCTTCATCGACGTGACGCGTGAGTTTGTGCTCGATGTGCCGGCCGCGCGCGATCGGCAGTGGGCGCCATTGATCTCGGTCACCGGCGACGGGGAGCGATTCTTCGAGCGTTACGCCAAAGCGGACGCCTCGAGCGTCATCCAGTTCCTGACCATCGACACCGAGTACCCCAACTCGATCATCCGCTCGCTGGCGTCGGCACGGGAGAACGCCCGCTCGGTGCGCGATGCGATCGCGTCGGAGATGTGGGAGCAGATCAACGATTTTTATCACTGGTTTAACCGCGAGATCCGCATGGGCATGCTGCTGCGGGCGCCCAGTGATTTCTACCAGATGATCATGCAGCAGTGCATGCTGTTTCAGGGCGTGACGGACGCGACGATGACGCGGGACCTGGGCTGGCACTTTGCCAACCTTGGGCGACAGCTCGAGCGCGCGGACAAAATCTCACGGCTATTGGACGTGAAGTATTTCACGCTCCTGCCCAGCGTCCGCGACATCAACACGCCGCTGGACGACTTGCAGTGGTCGAGCATGCTGCGTTCGGTCTCGGGCTTTGAGATGTACCGCAAGCGATACCAGGAGATCGACGTCCGGCATGTCGTGGACTTCCTGGTGCTGGACCGCAAGTTCCCGCGTTCGATCCAGTACTGTCTCTTCGAGGCGGATAAGTCGCTGCACGCGATCACCGGGTGCCCGAGCCACGGCTTCACGTGCCGGGCCGAGCAGTTGCTCGGCCGGCTCTGCGCGGACCTGACGTACACGCATGTCGACACGATCATCGAGAGCGGCCTGCACGAGTTTGTGGACGACCTGCAGCTTCGGCTCAACCAGGTCGGCGAAGCGATCTTCGAGCGGTTCTTTGCCCTCAATGCCGCGCCGCAGGTCAAACCCGCCAAGCCCGCTGCCCAGGTCCAGGTGCAGATTTAAGCAAGCTTTTCAATCCGTCGATAGACAGGTACCCCATGGCGATCCGAGTCGCACTTCATCATAAGACGCGCTATACGTACGACCGGCGGATCGCCCTTGGGCCGCAGCTGGTGCGTCTGCGCCCCGCGCCGCATGCACGCACGCCCGTGAGCAGCTATTCGCTGACCGTCGAGCCGGGCGAACACTTCATCAACTGGCAGCAGGACCCCTTTGGCAATTTCATGGCCAGGCTGGTCTTCCCCGAGAAGACGCGGGAGCTGAGCATCACGGTCGACCTGATCGCGGACATGACGGTGATCAACCCGTTTGATTTTTTTGTCGAGCCTCAGGCTGAGGCGTTCCCGTTTGTTTATGAGTTGTCGCTGAAGAAGGAGCTCGGCCCCTACCTCGAAGTTGAGCCGATGACGCCACGGCTGCGGGCCTTGCTCGACGAGTTGCCCAAAGCCAACGAGCGGACGGTGGACCTGCTGGTTGAACTGAACCGCGCGATTTACGAGCGGGTCGGGTACGTGATCCGATTAGAGCCGGGCGTGCAGAGCCCGGAGGAGACGCTTGAGATCGGCAAGGGTTCCTGTCGGGACTCGGCGTGGCTTCTGGTGCATGTGCTGCGTCACATGGGCCTGGCGGCGCGGTTCGTGTCGGGGTACCTGATTCAGCTCGCGGCGGATGTGAAGTCGCTCGATGGGCCGTCGGGCCCGGAGAAGGATTTCACGGATTTGCATGCCTGGGCGGAGGTTTACATCCCCGGCGCGGGATGGATCGGGCTGGACGCGACGTCGGGCCTGATGACCGGCGAAGGGCACATCCCGCTGGCGGCCACGCCCCGGCC
>JBGSTE010000148.1:0-3293 GCA_041736655.1 Phycisphaeraceae bacterium
ACAACCAGCCCGCTGGCGAAGGCGACAAGCCTGCTGACGGCGCAACCGGTGCCGGCGACACGGGCCAAACACCCGCCCCCGCCCCCGTCGCCCCCCACATCAAGCTGCCGGACCCGCTGAACCCCGGCGGCTGATCGGCCCACCATGACCGACCCCAACCACCCCGAGTCCGCCCAGTCGCTGGCCCGGGCCCGACGCTACTTCGCCGAGTCTGTCGAGGAACTCGAAGAAGCCGGTGCCGAGCGCCTGTCCTGGACCATGACCCGCGACTCGCCCCTGCGCCTTGACAAGTACGTCCAGGGCCGACTTAAAGGCATCAGCCGAAGCCAGGTTCAGAAGCTCATCGAGCTCGGGGCCGTCACCGTCAACACCAGCGAAGGTAAGCCCTCGCAAAAACTCCGCGAGGGCGACATCGTCGAGGTCGTCGTCCCACCCAAGCCCGCCGAGGACCTGGAGCCCGAGGATATTCCGCTCGACATCCTCTTTGAGGACGACTGCTTCATCGCCATCAACAAGCAGGCCGGCATCATCGTCCACCCCGCGCGCTCACACCTGCATGGCACGATGCTCAACGCCCTGGCCTTCCACTTCAAACACCACCCCGGCAACACCGTCGACCAAACCGACGAACAAATCGACAGCCAAACCGAAGCCGGTCCTGAGCGCAACAACCCCCACGCCGACGCTGAGCGCAGCGAAGCGTCTGGTCCCCGCCTCTCCACCATCGGCAAAGACGAAGCCCGCCCCGGCGTCATCCACCGCCTGGACATGAACACCACCGGCGTCATCCTCTTCGCCAAACAGAACGAAGCCCACTGGCTCCTCGCCAAACAGTTCGAAGACCGCACCAACACCAAGGCCTACCTCGCGGTGGTCCACGGCAACCCGGACCCGCCGGCGGGCGTCATCGAACAGCCCCTGGGCAAGCACCCGACCATCCGCGAGGGCAACGCCGTCCGCAATGACTCCACCGGCAAGTACGCGCTGACGCTCTACCGTGTCCGCGAACAGTACGAAGGCTTCTCGCTCATCGAGTGCGAGATCAAGACCGGCCGAACCCACCAGATCCGCGTGCACCTGCAATACATCGGCTACCCGATCGTCGGCGACCTCCTCTACGGCGGCGAGCTCGTGGGCCCACGCGAACTGGACAACCCGCCCCACGCCGCCGGCTCACGCGTCAACTTCACCTACGCCCGGCCCAAGGAAGACGGCAAAAAACTCGAAGCCATCGCTGTCGAACGCCTCGAACAGGGCGACGCCCACCCCGCCGGCGCGATCATCATGCCCTGCCCCGCGCTGCACGCCGCCTACCTGCGGATCAAGCACCCCGTCGACCGCCACGACATGATCTTCACCGCCCCGCTGCACGAACCGATGCGGACGCTGGTACGCGAACTAAGAAAACGCCCAAACCGCAAGGGCCTGGGCGTGGTCAAAGGCGGGTGTTATATCGATCTGGACAGGGCGATGCCGGAGTAGTGGATGCGAGGCTTATCGTGCAGGCAGAACGATGCTGTCGTTGTTTACCCACTTGCGGTGCCAGTCGATCTTCCAGAGATCAGGCAGTTCGACCTGCGAAACATGCCCGTCCATGAACACAAGATTGATCCCGAAGTTGTGGCGATCAATACAGAAGCGGCCCATCTGTTCTCTTGCGCTTGGTCCATGCCCCATCATCCCAAACTTCAAGTTCGGTGGCGGCCTGTCATTGATTTCAGGCCAAGCACCAACCCAGATACTGTCACCTACGCTTGGTGTGTTGGATGCATTGGGGATGTTGTCGATCTTGTAGAAGTACTGGTCTCTTGGGAATGAGTCGTCTTCAAACACGCCGTAGGGCTGCATCCAGAGATTGACGCCGTAACTTCCCGCAGCATTGCCGAAAGCACCCCATGCTTCCGTTGCGGAGCCGGGATAATAGCCACTGGGGCCGGGTACCGTGGTTCTTGGACAGACCGCAACCGACTGGTTCTCGGTGTCGCCCTTTTCGTCGGCATAAGCCGTGTCACCAAGGTAATCCTTGAGTTGATGGAACCAGTACTGATCGTTGCCGTCGTGAATAATCTCCATCATCTGATTGTTGTTGTCGACCGCGTACGCCTGCATGGCGAACCCAATCTGCTTGAGATTCGTCAGGCACTGCGTGTCCCGCGCCGACTCGCGCGCCTTGGACAGGGCTGGCAGCAGGATGGCGATCAACAGGGCGATGATGGAGATCACCACCAGCAGTTCGATGAGCGTGAAGGCGTGTCGGCGTTTCATGGTTGAACCTGAGGGGTACAGTGTCAGACAAAGAATCCAGCACCACATCACAAGACGTCCTGCGCGAACGGCAGGCACTGACGTTCTAATTATATCCGCTCAGGACCGAGATTTGATGCACAAAAATCGAGATTCCGGGTTTTGGTGTCGCGACCTCGCGGCTGTGTTGTCAGGCCAGGAATTGCTTGATCGGGCCGAACTGGTTGTGGCCGAACTTGTCCAGGCCCAGGTCCGGGTCGCCAAAGTGCTCGATCGGGTTGCCAAAGTGGTTGAGCAGGGTCGTGTACCAGTTGCCGAGGGTGGCGTGGCCCGCCTGGCCATAGTTGGGCAGGCGGATGTAGCGCCTTCCGAGGTTGAGCTTGACGTTGTCCCCGGCCATGACGACGAAGGGAAACTCGGTGCCGTGGCTGTGGTGGGTTTCGCCGCCGTCGGGGAAGTAGAAGACCATCGTGTTGTCGAACATGCTGCCCCGGCCGTCGATCTCGGGGACTTCCTTGAGCCGGCTGACAATGCGTTCCATCAGCTTCATGTGGTGAAGTTGGGTGCGGTCGCGGATGTCCTCAGCCGAGACGCCGCCGATGGTCTTGCCGTGGCCCACGTCGTGCATGTTGACCTTTTCGCCCTCGATGCCGGGGATGCCGGTGTAGGTGTGTCCCAGTTCGTCAACAGTGAAGGCGACGACGTTGGTCAGGCCGGAGACGAGCGCGCCCAGCAGGACATCGGCGTGGCCGACCTGCCGGTCCAGGGTGTTGACTTCGCCGTTGAGGTACTTGGCATCCAGGTGCGGGACGTGCTTGCGGATGCGGTCGGACATCGCGTCGATCCGGGCGTTGCGTTCGCGGATAGCGTCGACCGAGTCGGCGTAGTTCTGGACCTTGTCCTTTTCGAAGCCCGCCAGATCGGTGGCGGTCGCGCCTTCGTTCTGCGCGACGAACTCGAGGACCTTGCGATCCAGCTCGTACTGCGTGCGTGCGGACTTGTCACTGGAGACGGACTTGAAGAGTTCCTCGAGTGCCACGCGTGGCGAG
>JBGSTE010000184.1:0-3356 GCA_041736655.1 Phycisphaeraceae bacterium
CGCGATCCCGAAACTCAATCCGCACGACTATCGGCTGGTCGCCATCGGCTCGTCGACCGGCGGCCCGCCGGCGCTGGAGAAGATCCTCGCGCCGCTGCCGGCCAACTTCCCGGCCCCCATCGTCGTCGCCCAGCACATGCCGCTCGTGTTTACCCGCTCGATGAGTAAACGACTGGGCGACATCTGCAAGCTCAAGGTCGTCCACGCCGACGACGGCACGCCGATCCTCCCCGGACAGATCCACATCGCGCCCGGCGGCCAGCACCTGCACCTGGTGCAGCGCGCCGGCCGACTCTTCGCCGAGGTCAACAACAAGCCCGAGACCGAGCCGTATAAACCCTCCGTCTCCGCGCTCTTCGCTTCCTGCGTCAAAACCACGGGGAAACACACGCTGGGCATCGTGCTCACCGGCATCGGCAGCGACGGACTCGAAGGTGCCAAGCCCCTGCACGCGCTTGGCGCAACACTCATCGCACAGGACGAAGCGTCCTCGGTCGTTTACGGCATGCCACGCGCCATCGCGATGGCGGGCCTGGCCAGCGCCCACCTGAACCCCGACGCGATCGCCACGATGCTCCTGGGCATGGTCGGCAAGCAGGCGGCGTGAGGACTGAGGGCGTAGGGCTTAGGATGTAGGGTGTAGGGTAAAGTCACTCTGATCTACGCCCAACACCCTACGCCCTTCATTGATCACGCCGGGTCGTATCCGCTGGTGCCCCAGGGGTGACAGCGGAGGATGCGTTTGAAGCCCATCCATCCGCCGCGCCACGGGCCGTGCCTGGCGACGGCGTCGAGCATGTACTGGCTGCACGTGGGCACATGCCGGCACTGCCCGCCCATCAGCCAGCCGAGCGTGACGCGGTAGACCCACACCATCGCGATCAGCGCAAGACGTGCGAGCGCGTTGATCGGCCAGAGGATGAGCCTGCAAACAACCATCATGCACGCATTTTAGAGTCGATCACGATCGTTAGCCGGCGGGCTTGCCCCGCCGCTGAAGCGCAGCTTGCCTGACTGATTTGCATGTGTGCCACTGACAAGCGGAGTCTGCGGAGCTTGTCAGTGCGTTGTCGTGACGCACTGACAAGACTCAAAGCAGCCTTGTCAGTGGCACCCGCGCAGCGTCCCGTCTGGCAGTCCATGCAGTCCAGCGGGACGCTGCGCGTCGCCCGCTACACATCGATTACGTGGCGCTGCCTCGCTTGAGCCTGTCGTTGATCGCCCTTCCAAGGCCCACATCAGGCACCGCCAGCGCAACGATCCCGTCCAGCCCCATCGCGTCCAGTTCACGCAGCGTCGCGAACAAGCGCGCGGCCGCATGGGTCAAATCTCCCGACTCCGAAAGATTGCGCACCACCGCATAGCCCAGTCGCTCTGCGGGTAAGTCACCCATCCCCATCATCGCGATGCGCTTTGATGGGTCTGCTGCCGGAATAGCTGTAGATGTATCGACCAACCGCATCGGCGTACGCGGCGCGTAGTGACGCTGCGTCAGGCCCGGCGACGGCAACGCTTGGCCAACTCCCTCAAGCCCCGGCGAACTCGTCGGCGGCAACAGTGCTACCGACCGTTCCAGCAACGCTTCAATCGCCTCCACCGCCAGCGAACCTAATCGCAACACCTCGACGACCTGTCCGCTAACCCGCAAGACCGTCGACTCGACGCCCCGCTTGCAAGGCCCGCCATCGAGGATCACATCGACGCGATCGCCCAATTCGTCGAACACATGCTGCGCCGTCGTCGGGCTGATGGACCCGAAGCGATTGGCACTGGGCGCGGCCAGTGGCAAGCCTGAAAACTTCAATAACGCCTGTGCGACCTTGTGGCTCGGCACGCGAAGGGCAACGCTATCGAGCCCTGCCGTCACCAGGTCCGGCACGATCGGTAAACCCTCTGCGTTTTTTTGCCGCGGCAGCACCAGCGTCATCGGCCCGGGCCAGAACGCCTGCGCCAATCGCTTGGCCGTGTCATCCATCACCGCGTAGCGCTGGACATCCTCAGCCGAAGCGACATGAACGATGAGCGGGTCAAAGCTCGGCCGGGCCTTGGCTTCAAATACTTTTGCGACCGCCAGCGGATCAAGCGCATGGGCCGCGAGGCCATAGACCGTCTCGGTGGGTAAGCCGACCAGCCCGCCTGCGCTGAGGACGCTTGCGGCGTGCTCGATCGACGCGGGGTCGTTGCCGGGCAGAATTGGCGTGCGCTTGTGCATGATGCGGTGCTACAACCCCTGCACGCTGATGACCGCCTGCATCGTGTGCGACTGACCCGGCTTAAGCGTGATGTCGTGTGGGTGCACGCTGGCGGTCTCCACGCACAGCATGCCCGGCCACTCCTCGTCGCCAAAATCGTTCATCGCCTTGGACTTATCCACCCACGGGTTCCACACGACCGTCGTGTCGCTGCCCTCTTTGTCGATGGTGATGATGCGCGACAGGCCCGGGTCGACGATCTGTGTCGTGGCCTTGCTGATGTATCGGCGGTCGGTCTCGGCCGTGAAGGTGACGGGCTCATCGCCCTGCTGCATGGGGCGCTGGCCGCCGCCTACGGTGTCGATGTAGGGCGTGTTCTCAAGCCCGAGCACCTGCACCTGTTTGATCTGGCTGGCGGTGAAGTAGGTGTGCAGGGCCGCCTCGCAGGTGGCCACTTCGTTACCGGTGTTGGCGATTTTGAGGCGCATGGTGAGGGTGTCGGCGAAGACGACGGTGAAGTCCAGCACGAAGGGCTCGATGGCGGTGCGGAGCGTGAGGGTCAGTCCGCGGTCGTCGTGTTGTACGTCGGTGAACTCCCAGGTGATGATGCGGGCGTAGCCGTGGGCCGGGCCTTCTTCGTGTCCGGCCGGTCGGTTGCCGCCGAACCACGGGAAGCAGATGGGCACGCCGCCGCGGATGGGCTGGTCGTAGAGGAAGTTGGACTTGGCCGACATCCACAGGACCTCGTCGAACCCGGTCGGCCGCCAGCGGGTGAGGTGTGCGCCGTGGCGGTAGATCTCGCCGACGCAGCGATCGGTCGTGACGATCGCCCGCCAGAGCCCGCCTTCGCCGGCGGAAAAATAAAGGACGTCCTCGATCCCGAAGTGTTTGTTCAGTTCGTGCAGGTTTGCGTGCATGGGGCCGATTGTACGTCTCCCACGCCCGGCCATGTGATATTGCCCGCCAAGCGAACACTTTGCCGATCTTCAGTTCAGACCCCCGGCCGATCGAATCGAGTTCCTCACCATGCATGACCGTCGCCTGCTGCTTTGCCTGCCCCTGATCGCCGTGGTTCTGCTTGGCGTGATCTCCAGTTGCCACAGGCCCGGCGCAACGCAGCGGCCGATCGTCACCCCGCCCAGCCAGCCGCAGCCCACCGGCGAG
>JBGSTE010000195.1:0-5627 GCA_041736655.1 Phycisphaeraceae bacterium
CGCCAGATACTGGCGATATCGTCTGTCGCGCTGCCCGGCGTCGTGTTCTTCCGCAGGGTGTAGACCGGCGCATGGGGCGGGCAGAAGAGGCGTAGCCGTATGGGCATCTTGAGCAGGTCCGTCTTGCCAAGCCCACGGCAGATCACCGCCAGCGTCTGACGATGGCGCAACAGGCCGCTACTTAAGTGCAGCGGCAGGTCGCTGGAGTTAAAGAGTGGCAGGTTCAGCGGCAGGCGGATCTGCCCGCCGTGGGTGTGACCGCTGAGGACCAGGTCTGCGCCCAAGTCGGCCGCCAGCGGGATGAAGTCCGGCCGATGCGAGAGGATCAGCCTCAGCCGACGCTGCCGATCCGCATGCGTCGTCGGCAGGTCGGCCACCGCCAGCGCCAGGGCTACCGGGTCCGGCTCACGGGCCTGCGTCGTGCAGCGGAGCCCGACGATCTCCAGCGGCACCTCATCGAGCGCCACCGCCTCATCGCAAAGCCAGGTGACCGGCAGGTCCTGCAACTGCTCGATGAGCTCCGGCGTGTCGTGGTTGCCAAAGACGCCGTACCAGCCATGAGCGGGGCGAACCGTTGAAGTCAATTCGCGCAGGTAAGGCAGGGCGTGCTTGCTGGGTCGGTGGCGGATGATGTAGTCGCCGGTCAAGAGGCCCAGGTCCAGCCGCATCTTGGCCAGTTGGTAGATGAGCCGATCCAGCCGCCGCGTCCGCCGGGTCAGGTGCAGGTCCGAGACGTGTGCGATGCGCATGCGGTCCAGCGCAAAAGGCAGGTTCGCGATCGCGAGGTCCACCGGCTCGGTCAGGCCATAGGCAAGGGGCATGTCGGCATGATGGATTGCCGGCGGAAAGGATGCAACTGACAGGCCTCTTCCGCGGCGCGTTTTCCGGTAAGTTTGCAGTCCCGGCCCGTCACTGGCCGATGTTCAGCCCAAGTCATGCAAGCTGACAAAGACAAATCGACCATGCCCAGCCAGGCCGACGCCGTGGTGGGTGGCCTGCTGGGCTGGTTGTTCATCGTGGTCGGGTCGGCTGCGGTTGCGGCCGCGGCCTTGATCCCCGGGTACTACGACACGCTGAGCATGCAGGAAGCGCGGGCCGTCGAAGCGACCAAGGCCCGGATGCTCGCCGAGGAACGCCAGCGATACGAAGATTTCCACCAGGCGCTCATCGATAACGACCCGGTGCTGATCGAACGCCTCGCGATGACCGAGCTTCGCCTCAAGCCTGCGGGCACGGAGCTTGCCGCCCAGACGGAGATCGATCCGGTAGCGCTGGTGACGGACTCGGGCGTTGATGCGATCGACCACGCCCTGGCCGACCAGCCGCTGATGCGATCGATCGAGAACGAGTTGAGTCGGCCGGACCTCAAGCAGCACGCGACGCACGAGGTCGAGCTTGAGCGTCCGCGAGAAACCAGGCTGATCCAGGCGGCGACCGGCGAGAACCGGCCGTGGGTCGCGGGCTTCGGGGCGCTCTTGCTGATGCTTGGCCTCTGGCCACGCCGCGCGGCGCAGTGAGTTGCACGGAACTTGCAATCGCTACACGCACGGGTCTGTGAGTGCGCCGGTCGCGGCTATCATCTGGGCCTGACAACAGCTTCAAGGCGACCGAGTGACTACAGCGACTGACAACTGGATCGACGCGATGCGTGCCGTGGTGCGTGGCGAGGTCTTGGCCGACCCCACCCACCGCGGGATGTACGCCACCGACGCCAGCCACTACCAGATGATGCCCCGCTGCGTGGTGGTGCCAAAGGATGAAGCCGATGTCGCCGAAGTCGTGCGCATCGCACGTGAGCATCGCATCCCCATCACCGGCCGCGGCGGCGGGACCTCGCTGGCCGGGCAGACCTTTGGCCCGGGTATCGTGCTCGACTTTTCCAAGTACATGAACCGCGTGCTTCAGGTCAACACGCAAGAGCGCTGGGCCCGCGTGCAGAGCGGCATCGTGCGCGATCACTTCAACAGCCAACTCGCCAAACATAAGCTGCACTTTGCGCCCGACCCCGCCACCACCAGCCGGGCCACCCTCGGCGGGATGATCAACAACAACAGCTCTGGCATGCGATCGGTCCGCTACGGCATGACGATCGACCACGTCATCGCCCTGAGCGTCATGCTCAGCGACGGCAGCATCGTCGAACTTGCCCCATCGCAGGTCAGCGAGCTTCAGCGCGATGGTCAAGCCCCACCTGAAACTCATATTGATCGCAAAACCCAACTCGACAAGCAGATCAACCAGCTCATCAACACCCACCGCGACGAGATCAATCGCCGATACCCCAAGGTCATGCGCCGTGTCAGCGGCTATGCGCTCGATGCCTTACTCGATGCGGATAAACGCAACCTCGCGCACCTGATCGTCGGCAGCGAAGGCACGCTGGGCCTGGTCCTTGAAGCAACCGTCAGGCTCACGCCTACACCCGGCGCCACAGCGCTCTGCATCGTCCACTTCCACGACCTCATCGAGTCGCTCCGACACGTGCCGGCCATGCTCGAACACGATCCCTCGGCCATCGAGCTGCTCGATGAGATCATCGTCAGCGAGTCGATGACCAACGCCACGACGCGCGACTTCGCCCGGTTTTATGAGGGCACACCCAACTGCGTGCAGATCGTCGAACTGATGGCTGATACACCGCAAGAGGCGACGCGGCTCTGCTGTGCGTTTGCCGAGGATATGCGACAGCGGGGCATCGGCTACGCGCAGGTCATCTGCGATCGTCCCAAACAGATCGCCGAGGTCTGGGAGCTTCGCCGGCTGGGCGTCGGGCTGCAATCGAACATCGGCGGGCGGAGCAAGACGCTGGATTTTGTTGATGACGCGTGCGTGCCGGTTGTGCACCTGGCCGAGTATGTGCAGCGCCTCCGCGATGTGTGCGACAGCCACGGCGTGCGGATGCCCATCTGCTGTCACGCCAGCGTCGGCGTGCTACACCCCAAGCCCATGCTCGACCTGCACAGGCCCGAAGAACGCGAGAAAATGCAGGCTATCGCAGACGCCGCCTTCGACATGGTCGTCGAATACGGCGGCTCGTGGTCCGGCGAGCACGGCGACGGCCTGGTTCGCGGACAGTACATCGAGCGATTCTTCGGCGAAGAACTCTACAACGCCTTCCGCCAGGTCAAGCAGCTTTTCGATCCGCTGAACCTGATGAACCCGGGCAAGATCATCGACACGCCCGGCATGACCGAGCACCTGCGCCACGACATCCCCAACTACGACCGACGCATCGCCGAGGTGAAGTCCAACTACCGCTACGACGAGCACGGCGGGTTTGCGATGAGCGTCGAGCAGTGCAACGGCGTGGGCGTCTGTCGGAAGATCGACAAGGGCACAATGTGCCCCAGCTACATGGCAACCCGCGACGAAGACGCCAGCACCCGCGGCCGGGCCAACGCCCTGCGGCTGGCGATGTCGGGTCAACTCGGTGAAGAAGGCCTGACCGGACGAGGCGTCATGGACGCGATGGAGCTTTGCCTCTCCTGCAAGGCCTGCAAGACCGAGTGCCCCAACGCGCTGGACATGGCCAAGATGAAGAGCGATGTCCAGCAGATGCACCACGACAAGCACGGCACGCCGTTGAGCGCGCGACTCATCGGCAATATGCCGACGCTGTCGCGGTGGTTGGCCGGACGCTTCGCGCCGGTTGTGAATGCGATGCAGTCGATGCGGCTGACGCGTTGGCTGGGCCAGCGCATCGTGGGGATCGATGCACGGCGGGCGTATCCGAAGCTGGCAAGCAAAACGCTTACGCAGGCGATCCAGTCACACGACACAACGCGGCGCGGCGCACGCAGCACGCAGACCGATGATGCGGCTCCGCGCGTGGTGCTCTTTAACGATACCTATGCGAACTATTTCGAGCCGGGCATCGGCGTGGCGGCGGTGGCGCTGCTTGAGTCCTGTGGCTACGCGGTCACGCTCGCCGATGCGGGCTGCTGTCAGCGGCCACGGCTTAGTAAAGGCCTCGTACACGACGCCCGGCGCGATGGCGAGACAACCCTGCGGAATCTGCTGGCTTTTGCTCAGCAGGGTTTGCCGATCGTGTTCCTTGAGCCGAGTTGTCTGTCTGCGATCGCCGACGATCTGCCGGACCTGGTCGAGGACCGCGCGCTGGGGCAGGCGATTAAAGGCAAGTGCCAACTGCTCGACACGTTTCTTGCGGAGGCGCTTACCGCTGGCAGACTCAAAGGCCGATTCGTCGCCGAGAATCGGGACATCCTCGTGCACGGCCACTGCCATCAGAAAGCCCTCTTTGGCACGCGCGGCCTGCACCGTCTGCTGGGCTCGATTGAAGGGCTGACTTTCAGCGAGGTGGACTCGGGCTGCTGCGGCATGGCCGGGTCGTTTGGCTATGAGCACCACGACCTGTCGATGCAGATCGGCGAGCAGCGCTTGTTCCCCGCGGTGCGCGATGCACAATCGCGCGGCGCGGCGGTGTGTGCTAATGGATTTAGTTGTCGCCACCAGATCGCCGACGGCTGCGCGGTCGTTGCGAAACACTGGGTGGAGTTGGTGCGGTTTGAGCCCGATCCGAGAGAATAACTACCGATCGGGGTCCCACTGACAAGGCTGCTTTGAGCCTTGTCAGTGTTGCGTGTGACCGCACTGATAAGCTCCGCGGACTGCGCTTGTCAGTGGCACACGGAGCGATGGATGCGTATCACGCGAGTGCGGGCGATGCGTGGTTGTGGCTTGTGTTGGGCGGGCCGCCGCCGAGCCAGGTGACCAGCAGGATCGCGCCCATCACGAGCGTGACAACGATGAGCATGATGAGCAGGCCCGAACTCGGCGGCGACCACGAGGCGATCTGCACCTTCGGCGCAGGCAGCGGGCCGAGCAGGCGATCGCGATGCAGCGGGAACTGACTGAGCAGCGCCTCGGTATGCCAGAAGGTTGTCTGCGTTGGCGCCTTGGCCTGTGCGACCTGCTTGGGTGTCACGGCCGAGGCGTAGTTGCCCCAGTTCTGGCGGACATAGGTCAGCGCGGCGGCGATCTCGCCGTTGCTCAGGTGGCTCATCGCTTCCATGACACCCTCCGGGCTGAAGGTCTTGCCGTGGATTTCAAGCGGGCCGGTGAGCCCATACTTGGCGATCGACGCGGCGCGGAGCGGGTCGCCGGTGACCCAGGGTGAGCCGGCGAGGGGCGGGAAACCTTCGCGCCCTTCGCCGTGCTCACCGTGGCAACGAACACAGCCACGCTCTTCGTGGTTGTAGATCTTCGCGCCCAGTTCCAGCAGTGTGTAACTGCCCTTGTTGCCCAGTTCGTCGATGTACTCTCCGTAGTCGATGTCCTGGCCGCGGGAGACACGATAGCGCTCGTATCCCGCTGGCCAGTTTTCGTTGGGCACGCTGTGCATGGCCTTAAGCGCCGCCATCGCGGTGGTGTGGTCGGTGCTCCACGCTTCGTAGCTGATCTGCTGGGCCTTGTCGACGTAGCTGGCGAGCTGCTTGAACAGCGACGTCTTGTCGCTGCTGAAGCGGACCGCCAACTCGAAGGCCTGGGCCGGCTGCAACTGCTGCTGATCGGCGAGCGCCATTAGCTCCGCGGGCAGCGTCGCGGGGACCTGATCCGCGGGCAGGTCACCGATGGCCGACAGCACCGCAACCGGATCACGGGCGGCC
>JBGSTE010000198.1:0-1962 GCA_041736655.1 Phycisphaeraceae bacterium
CGTCGGTGCCGGGCTTGAAGGCGATGCCCCAGACGGCGATTTTTTTGCCGCTCAGGCCGCCGGCGTCGCCGAAGTGCTTCTCGATCTTGGCCATGAAGGCGTCGCGCTGGCGCTGGTTGACCTCGTGGACGGCTTCGAGGAGCTTCGCGGGGGTGTCGCTGAGTTCGCCCATGGAGATGCAGGCGAGCACATCCTTGGGGAAGCACGACCCGCCGTAGCCCAGCCCGGGGTAGAGGAACTGGTTGCCGATGCGTTTATCCGAGCACATACCGCGTCGGACCTCGTCGATGTCGGCGCCGTAGGACTCGCAGAGGTTTGCGATCTCGTTGATGAAGGAGATCTTGGTGGCGAGCATGGCGTTGGAGGCGTACTTGACCATCTCGGCGGAGGGGATGTCCATGATGAAGATGGGGTTGCCTTGGCGGACGAAGGGTTCGTAGAGGTCGCGCATGCGGTCGCCGGTGCCCTTGTCGCTGACGCCGACGACAACGCGGTCGGGCTTGTTGAAGTCGTTGATGGCGGCGCCCTCTTTGAGGAACTCGGGGTTGGACGCCATGAAAAAGGTTTTGCCGGTGTGTGTGGAGATTTCGGTGCGGACTTTTTCGTTGGTGCCGACGGGGACGGTGGACTTGACGACGACGATCTTGGCGCGTCGTTCGTCGTCACCGCCGCCGGTGGGTCCGGGCGCGGCTTGGATGGCCTTGCCGATGTCGGCGGCGGAGGCCAGGACGTATTTCAGGTCGGCGTGACCCTTCTCGTCGCTGGGGGTACCCACGCAGATGAAGATGATCTGTGCGGACTGGTAGGCGGCGACCTGATCGGTCGTGAACGTCAGCCGGCCGGCGGCGGCGTTTCGGCGGATCAGCTCGTCCAGGCCCGGTTCGTAGATCGGGCTGATGCCCTTATTGAGCTTGTCGATCTTGGCCTGATCGACGTCCAGGCAGATGACGTCGTTGCCCGTGTTGGCCAGGCAGGTGCCCGTGACCAGGCCGACGTAGCCCGTTCCGACCATGGTGATACGCATCGCTGAACCTCTTGTATGCTTGTGTGTCGGACCGCCGGTGCGTTGCAAGGCGGGCCTGGATCATTGATTATCGACCGAAAGCCGGCGGGAGTATACCCCCTTGACGCCGGTATGTCTCGGCCACCCGTCCGATACCAGACAGTTATAAGGCATACTGATTTTACGAATTATCCGGTAAAAGCCGCCGAAGCTTGTACCTCGCGTCCAAGGATCACTATAGTGTTCCACCCAAGGTAGTTACAGGTACGGCACCGCCCTACTCCTTAACACCGATCCCTGAACCCCGAACCCTGTACCCCGATAAAACCATGCCCCCCCGTGTCAACCCCGCCGAAGAAATCAAGCAAGCCAAGGACGGCTTCGACGTCCTGAAAGATATCCTGCGCTACTCCGAGGAGGGCAATTTCGACGCCATCGAGGCGGGCGACCTCTCCACCCGGTTCAAGTGGTTCGGCGTCTACCAGCAGAAGCCCAACACCGGCCACTTCATGCTCCGCATCAAGGTGCCCGGTGGCCAGCTCTCGCCGCACCAACTGAAAACGATCTCCCGGATCACGGACAAATACGCCCGCGGCTTTGGCGACATCACCACGCGGCAGACCATCCAACTGCACTGGCTGACGATCGCTGATATGAAGCCCGTCTTCCAGACGCTCTGGGACATCGGCATGACCAGCCAGTTCGCCTGCGGCGACGCCCCGCGCAACGTGGTCGGCTGCCCGCTGGCCGGCGTGCTCGAAGACGAGGTTATCGACTCGGCGCAGCACGCCCGCGACATCCAGCAGCACTTCATCGACTCCGGCCGGGAGTTCTCGAACCTGCCACGCAAGTTCAAGCCCGCCATCGGTGGGTGCCGGCTGCACTGCCACCAGCCCCAGATCAATGACTTTGGGTTCTACGGCGTCAAGCGCCCCAACGGCGACGTGGGCTACGGCCTG
>JBGSTE010000250.1:0-6988 GCA_041736655.1 Phycisphaeraceae bacterium
CGGGCCGTTGGACGCGACACGATCACCAACCTGGTAGCCCTGCACCCCATCGCCGACCGCGACGACGACGCCGGCCGAGCTGTAGCCCATCGCCAGCGGTTCGCCGAGCTTGGCGCGGACCTGCCGGATGGTTTCAAGCAGGCCCTCGTTCTTGATCTTCTGGAGGATGCGTCGGGCGTGGTCCGGCCGGGCGCGGGCCTTACCGATGAGCGACTTCTTGGCCAGGCCCATGACCATCTTCTCGGTGCCCGCGGAGATCAGCGACGCCGCGTTGGCGATCACCAACTCGCCCGGCGAGGCCAGCGGCTCGGGCAGGTCGGCCAGCTCGAGCTTGCCGGACTTGATGTTCTGGGTCACTTGTTTCAAAGGGTTCGCTCCGTTGCCTGAGGTCGCGTGGCGTGGTCGTGTCCGCGTATTCAGTGCCGATCGATCGGCTTGGGCTTGACCAGCTTGCCGGTGACGATCGGGCCGGCCAGCATCTTCTCATGTTTCTCGCGGTCGATCGGGTCGGGGAACCGCTCGCCGATTTTTTTCGCAGGAATACCCCCATGGATCTCATAGGGTGGCACATCCTTGGTCACCACCGCGCTGGCCGCGATGATCGCGCCGCGACCGATCCGCACACCCGCCATGATCTTCGCGTCGTAGCCGATCCACGCGTCAGCCTCGATCACCGTCGCGGGCATCTCCGGCAGACCGCTGAACACGATCGGCGTGCCTGCGATGTCGATGCGGTGGTCCCCGCCGAGGATCGCCACCCGCGGCGCAAGCAGCGCATAAGCACCCAGCTCCACGCGCGGCGGGATCCAGCAGTCGTAGTTGATAAAACTATGAGGCCCAGCCTTGAGGTCCGGCGACACGTCGCTCTTACCGGCCATGTAAAACGTCTTGTCCACGTGCTTGAGCCCATAACGCCAGCGCTTGAGCGCCATGTACAGGCCACGCACCGCGTAGTACGTCCCCTCGTATCGCCTTAGCCATGACTTGATATCCATCGTCCTATCCCGCTGATCGATCGCGCCAGGCCTTTCCCCATTTACGAGAGATACGCCTGGATCGCCGCACAGATCCGACCCGACGCCTGGCCGTCGCCATAAGGGTTCTTCGCTTCCGCCATGGATTGATACGCCCGATGGCTGGTCAACAGTTCGCTGACGTGCTCGATGATCGGGCCGGCGTGGGCGCCGATGAGCTTGACGGTGCCCGCTTCGACGCCCTCGGGCCTTTCGGTCGTGTCGCGCATGACCAGCACGGGCTTGCCGAGCCCGGGCGCTTCTTCCTGCACCCCGCCGGAGTCGGTGAGCACGACGGTGCTGCTTTTCATCAATGCCACAAACAAACGGTAGTCCTTGGGCGGGATGAGCTTGATGTTCTTTCTGCCGCCGAGCTTTTCGTACACCGGCTTCTGCACGTTGGGGTTCAGGTGCACCGGGTAGATGAAGTTGTGGTTCGGGAACTTGTCAGCCAGGGTCGCCAGCGCCGAGCAGATCTCATCAAAGCCCCCGCCGAAGTTCTCACGGCGATGGCCGGTGATGAGGACATAAGGCGTGTTGCGCCAGCCTTGGCCAAGTTCAGTGCTGAGGGCCGCGTCGATCTGCTTCTGGATCGCGGGGTCTTCCTGTCGTTTGGCCTCGATCTGCAGCGCGTCGATGACAGTGTTGCCGGTGACGGTGATCGTGTCGGGGTTGACTTTCTCTGCCAGCAGGTTGTTTTTGCCAAAGTCGGTGGGCGGAAAGTGCAGCGTGACCAGCGGCGTAGCGAGCTTGCGGTTGGCTTCCTCGGGGAAGGGCGACCAGATGTTGCCGGTGCGCAGGCCCGCCTCGACGTGGCCGATGGGGATCTTGTGATAGAAGCACGCGAGCGCAGCGACGAGGACGGTGGTCGTGTCGCCCTGCACGAGCGCGAAGTCGGGCTTGAGTTCAGTGAGGAGCGTATCGATCCGCGTCATCAGCCTGGCGGTGAGTGAGGCGAGCGTCTGGTTGGGCTGCATCACTTCTAGGTCGTGATCGACTTGAAGCTCAAAGAGATCGACCACCTGCGCGAGCATCTCCTTGTGCTGGCCGGTGGAGACGACGATCGGTGTCAGTGTGGGGTGGGCCTGCAGGGCCTTGATGACCGGCGCCATCTTGATGGCTTCGGGCCGGGTACCCATGAATACGGCGACGGTCGGCATGAGGGGCTTTCTCAGGAAGCAGATTCAACGTGGGACGGGCGTCCCGCCCGGCAATTGTTGTGTGTCGAGACGGGCGGGACGCCCATCCCACCTTTCAGGATGCATTACTTGCGGTGCGTCACCCCGCAGGTGTCGATGATGATCTTCTCAGCGATCTGGTTGTTCGGGATCGACTTGAATGGCGTGTGGGCCACGAGGAAGACAACGATGTCCGCGCGCTTGAGCGCTTCGTCCAGCGGCGTCAGCGTGAGGTCCTTGAGTTCATGCACGTTCGGTTCAACGACCAGCACCGTACCGATCTTGTGGGCTGTGAGTTCGTGAGCGATCTCCAATGCAGGCGACTCGCGCAGGTCATCAATATCCGGCTTGTACGCCACGCCCAGGAGCGCGATCGTCGGGTTCTTGAAGCGCTCAGCCTTCTGTAGCACCTTCTGCACGACATACTTGGGCTTGTAGTTGTTCACCTCGCGGGCGGTGCGGATCAGCCTTGTTTTTTCAGGCGACTGGTGCACGAGGAACCAGGGGTCCACCGCGATGCAGTGCCCGCCGACACCGCAGCCGGGCTGGAGGATATTCACACGAGGGTGTCGGTTGGCCAGGTCGATCAGTTGCCGAACGTCGAGGTCCAAATCGTCACACAAGAGCGAGAGTTCGTTGGCGAAGGCGATCTGCACGTCGCGCGAGGCGTTCTCGACGAGCTTGGCGGTCTCGGCCATTCGGCTGTGGCACAGCAAAAGCTCGCCGGTCACAAACGTTTTGTAGAACGCGGCGGCGGCGGCGGTTGAAGTGCTGTTGATCCCGCCGATGATGCGGTCGTTCTCCACGACCTCACGCAAAATCTTGCCCGGCAGCACACGCTCGGGCGCGTGAGCAAAGTTGAGCTCGTTGGGTGTCAGTCCAGTCTCGGACTTAACAATGTCGGCGATCATCTCGGTCGTGCCCGGCGGGCTGGTCGATTCGAGGATGACCAGGTTGCCTTTACGAAGGTGCGGGCAGATGGTTTTCGTGGCGGCCTTGACGTAGCTCAGGTCCGGGCCGTGCTGCTCATCGACGGGCGTGGGGACGCAGAGCATGAAGACGTCGGAGGGTGCGGGCTCGGGGTGGGCCTTGAGTCGGCCGGTCTGCACCGCGGCCTGGACGAGGATGTCCAGGTCCGGCTCGATGACGTGGGCCTTGCCGGAGTTGATGATCTGCACGGCCTTGGGGTTGACCTCCACGCCGTGGACCGTGTACCCGCGCGAGGCGAGCACCGCCGCGGTAGGCAGGCCGATGTATCCCAGCCCGACGACGCAGACTGACTTGAGGGTGGATTCGTTGTGCTTCATGCTCGGTTACCGGTCGTGGGTGTAGCCCGCGATGAAAGGGAAGGTCATTTTAGTCGAATCGGACGCTGGCGTGGTTGACTCACCAAAGTCAAACACCACATCGACGGGCGCTTCCCGTATGCAGGGTGTATCGACAAAAAGCCCGTCACGGTTGGGCCTGACAAGGATTTACGTACCACGCAGCCGCTTGAGCCGGCCGAGGAACACACGTCCGAAAACACTCAAGAGGTCCAGCAGCACCGCGCGTTGCAGCAGTCGGGCCGCGATCAACCAGCCGACGACCAGCACTGCGGAGGCGAACGCTGCGCCGCCCCAGCCGCCGAGGGTATCAAGTATCCAGAGGCAGCCGAGCGTCAGCAGGAGATACACCATGGCCGGGAGCATGATCGTTTGCAGAACCCCCACGACGCGAAGCCCGATGAGCCGACCCGCGACCCAATAACCAAGCATGCCCGCGATGGTGCGGTAGATGCTGATCACGATCGTCAGGTTGATCATGGTCGAAAGCATGTCGTCGGTATCGCCAAGCCAAGCACCGAGCCAGGCGGAGAGCCCTACCAGCAAGCCGTCGCATAAGAGCACCGCGCTGCGCAGCCGCCAGGCGCCGTTGGCTGAAAGCAGCGACACCGCCAACGGCATGAGCATCCGCGTGATCAGCGACATCGCCATGATGACCACCAGCGGCGCAGCATCGTTCCACTTGCCCTGCCACACCGCTTCAACCAGTGGCCCGCCGAGCACCGCCAATAAACCGCACATCAAACCCGACAAGAGCACCAGCGACCGGGCCGACCGCTCGTACGCGGCAAGCTGTCGCTCGCTGCCTTCCTTGACCAGCTTGGCCAGCGAAGGCATGAAGACATTGAGCATGCCGTTGCTGATGATGCTGTAGAGCCCGATGGTCAGGCGGTAGGCGAAAAAGTAGAAGCCCAGGACAACCCCGCCCTGCACCGCGTCGATGACGACGTTGTCCAGGTTCTCCACGAGCACCGTGCCGATGACGCTGAGGATGATCCACTTCGAGGCCTGGTAGATCTCGCGGTAGTCCGCCCACTGGGCTGGGCGCGGGGGCTTGGGCATCGGGCCCGCTACCCAGCGCGAGGCGATCCACTCGAACACCTCGCTGATGAGCATCGGCAAAATCAGCGCCATCGGCCCGGGCCAGAGTAAGAGCAGCACGATCGCTGAGCACTGGCGTACAAGCTGCATCGCGGCGATGACCATCTGGCTGGCCTTGAAACGCAGGTCGATGCCGAGCTTCGCGCCGTACACCCGGCCGGGCACGCCGGGCACCATGGACAGCGCCACGACCCACAGCAGCGTCTGAAGTCCCTCAGCGCCAAATGCATCTTCAATCCAGGATGAGGCGACAAAAATGATCAGCCCCATCACCACCGCGCTGACCAGCCCGGTGTGCATCGCCGGGCGACAGAGCTGTGCATATTCATCGCCGCGCTGAATGAGGATATGCCGGATGCCTGCGGTGCGTACCGCCGAGGCGAAGCCCGCGATCGCCATCGCCAGGCCGATGACGCGGAAGTCGGCAGGCTCAAGCTGAAGGCCCGCGACATACTGCGTCGCCAGCGCCGCCACTTGACCGATCACCACCGCGATCACCGCCCAGGCCGTGCCCGCTACCGTCTGGTTGGCCAGCGAGCCGGCGGGCTTAGGCGTCGGCGACGGTGGAGGCGTCGGCGTCAACGAGTTAGTGTCCGCTTGCGTCATGCTTGGTCTGACTTAGGGCGCTGCATCGGTACGATCTCTCGACTACGCATCTGCCGATTGATCTGCCGACGAAGCAGCAGGATCGATGGCAAGGTCTGCGCCACCTTCAACCAGCCACGCAGCTTCGACACCGGCTCAAGCGAATAGCCCATCCGCAAAAGCTCTGGCCCCGCCACCGCTTGAAAACCCGCGATCTCAGGTGGCGGCACCACACCGCGGTAACGCGCGATGCGGGCGTCGGTCACCGGCTCAAGCGTGCGGGCCTTGTGTGTTTCGCGCTGGGCAAAGGCCTTGTCCGATCGCCGGTGCTGCTCGAGCATCGCCGGGTCAAACGCCTCGCCGAGAAAATCGCACAGCCGACGCAACTCGCGCTCCGGCTGGGTCACGAGGTCTTCATAGCGCACCGCGGTATAGCGGTCGGCCCCGTGCCTGGCGAGGCACCGCTCGTGCAGGCGGATGTAATGCCGCCAGCGGATGGCCGAGTAAACGTAAGGGCAATCCGGGTCCAGCGACTCCTGGCTGCTGAGCGTCGCGTCGCGCCCGTCGCGCAGGATCGTGATGACCTTGCTGTCGGGGAACCACGCCAGCAACTGATCGACGTAGAGCATGTGCAGCGGTGTTTTTTCGCCGATGCGTCGGCAGCCGTTGCGCTGCTGGATATGCCAGAGCAGCGTGTCAAAGAGGTGCGCGATGTCGCGTGGCTGAGTCGCGCGCAGCTCTTCCTCAAGCGTGGGCCAATCGACCGGCTGCTCGTGCAGTTCGCACACGCCGGTGCGGATGGCCTCGATGCGCTGGTCAAGGCCCGCGGGCGTATCGATCGGGTCAAAGGCGTGGTCACGGCCGAGCAGGATCGAGAAAAACTTGGTCTCCGGCGGGATATACAGACCGGGGCAGGACGCGAGCATGGCCTGCAACAGCGTCGTGCCCGAGCGCGGGAAGCCCACAACAAAGAATGGCCGGCTGAGCTTCATCATCGCGTGGTTCTGCATCAATCCGTGGCGGGTGCGTGATCGGCTGACGTCTGATAAACCGTACCCGACAAGCCGGTCGTGACGTCTGTATCGCCCGCATAACGTATCGGATGAATCGCCCGACGTGCCAAACCCCAGCGTGAACACGAATAACCGATCCGTGACAACCGCCTATTATCAGGCGGGTGCCGATGCCCGATAGTAATGAGGTTGTCAGGGCTGGTAGCTGCCGGACCTGACCACTGGGGTGCAAACCATGATGCGATCGCTTGTCATCTCCTATTCGCTGCGAACCGCTGGACTTGCTGCCGTGGCGGGTGCTGCGTTTGGCGGCGTGGTGCTGCTGGATCAGTTGGCCCGAGGTCCGCAGTCGGCACTGGCCGTTGACACACTGTCCGACGAGCAGTCCGTGGCGACCGACGCCCGGTTGGCGGACCTCAACACCAGCGGATCGACGCAGACACTTCTCCTTGCACCTAAGAACGGCAGGACGACCGAGAGCACCGCACCAACCGATAGCCAGTCCGCTTCCGCTGACACACTTGCCGCGAGCGATGCGCTGTTTGAGTCGGATCTCGCGTTTTTGCCTCCTGCTCCAGAGGAGCAGGCGACCGATTCGTCGCAGCCCTACACCGAAGTCGGCGGATCGAACACGGGCTTCAGTGACGCTAACGCGCCCGACACCGTGCCCGTCGTCCCGCCTCCGCCGACGCGCAGCACGGCAGACGACAGTTCCGCGAAGACCGGCGGCCAGATCCTCACCCAGCCCACCAACGGCGGCGGCGTCACCGACG
>JBGSTE010000279.1:0-1853 GCA_041736655.1 Phycisphaeraceae bacterium
GAACAGGCCAGGCTCGCGGCCGACGGCCTGCGCCAACTCACCGAGTTCGCGCGCGGCTTTGACATCGCCGTCATCGTCGAGAATCACGGCGGGCTGTCGAGCAACGGCCGGTGGCTCTCGCAGGTGATGGACCAGGTCGCGTTGCCCGAAGTCGGCACGCTGCCAGACTTCGGCAACTTCGGCGGTTACGACAAGTTCCGCGGCGTCAACGAATTGATGCCCTACGCCAAGGCGGTCAGCGCCAAGTGCTTTAGTTTCAACGATGACGGCAGCCACAAGGAATTCGACTTCCACCGCATGATGCGGATCGTGCTGGCCCACGGCTACCGCGGGTACGTGGGCGTGGAATTCGAGGGCAAGAGCGACAAGGTCGCCGGCGTGAAGGCCTGTGCCGAACTCTTGCGGAAGATCCGTGAAGAGTTGAAGGCGTAAGCGGAATCGCGATAGCTCCGGGCGGAAGCCAGGAGCCGTGATGGCCGAGCACTTTTGGCGTTATTGCATGAACAACACCGCTGCTCCTGGCTTCCGCCCGGAGCTATTTTTTCGTCATCCTTCAACCCGCAATTTCCGTCTTGGGCTTTTCCTTGCTCTCTACGTCCTGCGACTCGCTCTTGCCGCTGGTGGCGCGGATGTAGTCGCTCAGCCGTCTCCCGACGTGGCGCTCTTCGTCGACCACGATGTTCGCACCGGCCCCTTCGAGCAGGTTGAAGTAGCGGTGGTAGCGGGCCCGAGCGATGATCTTCGCCTCGTGGCACTGGTCGCGGGCCTCGACGATGATCGCGGTCGTCAGGCGGTGGTCCGGCAGCGTGATCACCATCGCGCTCGCGTCGCTCAATCGCGCGAGCTTGAGGATGGCGGGTTGGCTGGCGTCGCCGACGTAGGCCTCGATGCCCAGCTTGCGGGCCTCGATCACGGACGCGGGGTTCAGGTCCAGCACGATCAGCGGCAGGGACTGCTTGCGGGCCGCCTCGACGACTTCGCGACCCGCCGGGCCGAAGCCGACAACGACGATGTGCCCCTTGGCGAGTTTCTGCGCGGCGGGCTCCTGCCCGATGCGGGCGCGCGACCAGCCACGTTTACGCAGGAAATGGTCGAAATGATGACCCAGCGGTCGGCCAAGCTGCACCGTGTACGGCGTCAGAAACAGCGTCAGGATCGTCGCAGAGACGATCAAGTTAAAGTGCAGTTCCTCGATGATCTGGCCCTTGAGCGCGATCTGCGCGATGACGAACGAGAACAGCCCGACCTGCGCCATCGCGCAGCCGGCGGCGACGGCGTTTCGCGGGGTCAGCCGCATGATCAACCCGACAACCGTGATGACCGTCGGCTTGATGACGATGATCATCGCCGTGAGCAGGAGCACATACGCCCAGGCGAAGCCCTTGATGAACCAGTTGACATCGAGGTACATGCCGATGGCCGAGAAGAACAGCGTCACGAACACGGTCTTGAGCGGCGTGATGTCGCTGCGCAGTTGCGGGGCGATGACCGATTCGCCCAGGAAGATCGCGGCCAGCAGTGCACCTAAGGCCGGGGAAATGCCTACATAATTCGCCAGCCAGGCCGAGCCCATGGCCATGAGGAAGGCAAAGAGCGTGAGCACGTCGCGGTTATTCGAGGGCACCGCCCACTTGACCAGCCAGGGCAGAACAAACCGGCTGAAGAGATAAAACCCCAGCACGAACAGGCCGATGACGCCGAAGCCCTTGCCGATCCCCAGCAGGATGTCCATCCCGCCCTTGGTCGCCTGGGCATCAGCGCCCGGCACAACGCCCAACGCGCCGACGATCAGCACGATGGGCACCACCGCCAGGTCCTGAACCAGCAGCACGCCCAGCGCAAAGCGCCCGTGC
>JBGSTE010000352.1:0-4528 GCA_041736655.1 Phycisphaeraceae bacterium
AAGGAGCGGAAGGGTCTCTCCCAGAAAGGGAAAGGGCGTCTCCAGCAAATGTGAAGACGCCCTTCGGGTTCTGAGTGCTGTCAGTGCGCGTGGCCAGATAAGACGAAAAAACCGGCGTCCAGCTCAAGCGACTCGCCGCACGATGGGCATTCCAGGTCCAGGGTCTGCATCCGATTCGATCCTTACCACGTGTCACGCGACGATCCGTGCCTACTCAACCCCCGGCAGCCAAACATAATAAAACCCCGGGTTGGACAGTGTCCCAAGCGATGAGCCGAGATTCAGCTGCAACAGATTGACTTGCGTCGAGCCGGGCTGAGCCTGCGGCGAAGTAGCCGGGCCCTTGGCGTAAACCGAGCCGACGTAATCCAGCGGCCGATGGTAGCGGATCAGCGCCGCGTCCTTGATCCCCGCCAGTTCACGGGCCTTGGCAAAGGCATCGTCCAGGTCCCCGAGCTGATCGACCAGCCCGACCTCCAGCGCCCGCTGGCCGCTGACGATTCGGCCATCGGTCACGAGCTTGAAATTCTCTGGCGAGATCGACGGCCGAGCCTGACGCACGATTGTTGTGAAGCTCACATAAAACTCGTCGACCATCGTCTGCAGCACCGCGCGGTGGCCGTCGGTCATGGCACTCAGGGGCGAGCCTGCGTCCTTGTTCGGGCCGCTGGTGATCGCATGGGTCTGGATGCCGATGGAAGAGAGCGCCGGCTGCAGCGACACCGTCTGAATGATCACGCCGATGCTTGCCGTCACCGTGCTCGGGTACGCAACGATGTAATCGCCCGCACAAGCCACGTAGTAGCCGCCGCTGGCCGCGACATCCATCATCATCACGACCACGGGCTTACCGGTTTCCTGCTTGAAATCCAGCACATCGCGGTACATCGCGTCGCTGGCGGTGACTGCGCCGCCGGGCGAATTCACACGCAGGATCAGAGCTTTGACAGTCTTATCATCCGCCGCCTCGTCCAGCGCCTCGCGGAACGTGCTCACCGGGTTGTCGCCCTCGCTCAAGAAGCCCGGCGTCCGTGCGTTCATGATCAGGCCCGACACATCGATCACCGCCACGCGGTCACGCGATCGGCCCTGCGCCTGCTCGATCACCGTCGAGGTCATCGCTCGGTCACCGGGCGCAACGCCAACCACAAAGGTCGTCGGCCCGCAGCCAACGACAGACAGCGAGACAAGCAACACCATCACCGCAACGCTCAACAGCTTCATCGCATGTGCTCCATGATCTATCGACAGATCACAGCATCATACAACGAAGACCCGACTCAGCCCGCTCCCGCCAGCGGACGCACCGAGGGGTGTATGTGGTGCCGGGGCTCGCCCTGCTGGTGGGCATACTCGGCATAGTCAAAGGGCAGCAGAACGGCACTGAACCGACACAGGTCATGCGATCGCCGCTTGACCTCGATGAACGGCCGAAACAGGTGCCGGTACTCCGTGATCCGCGGGTCCGTCCGCACGTCGCGCGGGTCGTTCGGATCACCCTCGGGCGACGAACTGCCACGCAACAGCGCCTCGATCCGCTCAGCCACCGCCGGGTCCAGCTCCGCCAGGTTCAGCGCGTAGTGCTGCTCCTTCATGATCCGACCCTGCGCGTCGATCTGCGGGATCGTCCAGTACACGATGTGGTGACAAATGATGGATTCTTGCATGATCGCCTCGGAGTAAAAACACAAAACGGGCCCCCAGCCCGTACCCAACGATCATCCCTGAACTGCTCAGCCCGCCGCCTTACGCGGCCCGTCTTCTTACCCCGGCGAACACGTCCCTGGTCCGGGCACAGCAGCACGAGTCAGTCTAGGCAGACCGGCGATATTCCAAAGCGATACTGAACACTTTTCGCAGACAAACCTCGAATCTTCCCAACAGATTGTGTAATTACCCGCATGAAAGGCCTGCAAAGCCCTGCTGGGGGATTGAAAACGCGTCAAAGAAAGCTGCGTTATCGGGGCTTAGCCCGACGCAATCCCTCGCATACCATCGCCACCGGCCAGCCTGACCCCTACGACCGGCTTGCTTAAGCGCCACAGTCTGCTAAACTTTTCTCTCCCGATCGCCCGCCAACAGGCCGATCGCTGTCCCGGCCAGATAGCTCAGTTGGTAGAGCACAGCATTGAAAATGCTGGTGTCCCCGGTTCGAGTCCGGGTCTGGCCACTAGACCGCACTCCGATGCACTTGCCTGCGTCTGCGTGCGGTTTTTCATTGGCTTGATAGGAACGTGGTACTCTCTGCTTTGTATTACTGCTCGCCGAGGCGGAGTCATTTCCCGGAGCCTGTTGGGCTTGACGCGACAACGGGGCGAAGGTTGCGCATAATATGGCTTCCCAACCCCGCATGGAGCAACGTATGAGCAAAGCATGGATCGCACTGGCGCTCGCCCCGACTGTCGCGCTGTTTGGCTGTAAGTCCAAGCCCGAGCCGGTCTCGGCAGTTCCCCCGCCGACCTACGCCGCCGAGCCCGAGCCGCTGCCGCCGGTGTCGATCAACGAAGGCACGAGCGTCGGCCCAGACACTTCGGCCCAGCCAGCCCCGCAGGCTTATCCGCAAGGCCAGCCGGGCAATCGCACCTACATCATCCAGAAGAACGACACCTTCTGGGGCATCGCCAGCCGCGAGTATGGCAACGGCCAGCGCTGGGTCGATATCGCTCAGGCCAACCCGTCGCTTGACCCCAAGCGACTTCCCGTGGGCCAGCAGATCACTCTGCCTTGATCTGGCTCGTCAGAGCTATAAAACTCCGCCCGCGTTCGATCAGGGAGCACCATGACTATCCTTCGATGCAGTACCGTTGCGCACTTGGTTATGCGCTGTTGCGTGATCTCACTGTTCTTTGCTGCCGTTGGTTGCAAAGAGGCGGCGCCGGTGCCCCCGCCGCCGCCCCCGCCGGACTACACCCGGCCGCTAGGGCCCGGCGAGCGTGCGCTGCGACGGATCGACGATCCCGCCGAGCGCCCGGACCTCGCGCAGCTTGCATCGCAATTGGCCGATCCGGTCTTTGTCGAGGCGCTCAAGCGCAGCGCCACCTGGTATGACAAACCCGCCAGCAAGGTTTATTACCAGCCGGACATCAGCGGCATCAGTCACATCCACGCCGCCGTCAGCGCCAAGGCGCTGCTGGCAATCGTGCAGCAGGCCGCCTCACCCGCCGAGGCCGCCGCCGAGATCGATCGCCAGTTCGACGTCTACCAGACCGTCGGCTGGAACAAGCAGGGCGTCGTTCTCTTCACCGGCTACTACTCGCCGCAGTTCACCGCGTCGCTCGAACGCACCGGCCCTTACCAGTTCCCGCTCTACACACGACCGCTCGATCTGCGGTCCGACCCCGTCACCGGCGAGGTCTTTGGCCGGGACACCGGCAGCGGCATCGTGCCCTATTACACCCGCAAGGAGATCGAAGCCCAGGGCCTCCTTAAGGGACAGGAACTCGTCTACCTGCCCCAACGGCTGGATGCTTACACCATCGAAGTCAACGGCAGCGCCAAGCTCGACCTCACCAACGGCAAGACCATGTACGTCGGCCACGGCGGGACCAACGGCCTGACCTACACCTCCATCGGCCGGGAACTGATCAAGGACGGCAAGCTCGACAAGAACGCCGTCTCCATGCCCACCATCCGACAGTACTTCCTGGATCACCCGGATGATCTGGAACAGTACATCTCCCGCAACGACCGCTTCGTCTTCTTCAAGGAGTATCTGAATCCCGAGGACTGGCCAGGCGGCTCGCTGGGCTTCCGCGTCCATGCGATGCGCTCGCTGGCGACGGATAAGAAGATCTACCCGCCGGGCGCGATGGTGCTGGTACAGACCGGTAGCGCCAACCGCACCGGGCCGATTGCGCCCATCACGCAACTGGTCTTCGACCAGGACACCGGCGGTGCGATCCGGGCACCTGGCCGGGCGGACTTTTACTTCGGCATCGGCCCGGCCGCCGAGACCGAGGCCGGGCGGCTGGCCGTCGAAGGCACGCTCTACTACTTCTTCCTCAAGCGCGAACGGGTGCAGGGCTGGAACGATCAACTGAACGGGAAATGACGGTTGTGCGATGGCGGATGTCGAGTCGCAGGGCGAATTGATCCGTGGTTGTTCCATCCGAAATCCGCGATCCGCCATCCCAAATCGAATCTGGTTATCCTCAGGCTGTGACAGAATCAAACCCAAAAACCAAGGTTCTTGACCGCCTGATCGTCACGATCGACGGGCCCGCCGGCTCGGGCAAGTCGACGCTCGCCCGGCAGCTTGCCCATCGTTTGGGGCTGGACTTTCTGGACACCGGCGCGATGTACCGCGCGATCGCCGCCAAGGCCATCGAACGCGGCATCAAGATCGCAGAGGAACCTTACGTCGTCGTCGAACTCGCGCGTAACTGCCCGCTGCGCTTTGACTGGCAAACCGACCCGCCACGACTGTATGCGCGCGAGGTCGACGTGACCGATCGCTTGCGCGACCCGGACGTCACCGCTGCGGTCAGCGACGTCGCGGCCATCGGCGCAGTCCGCGGCGAACTGGTCG
>JBGSTE010000398.1:0-5057 GCA_041736655.1 Phycisphaeraceae bacterium
GGCGTGACTTGGCGCTTCATGCCCACCCTCGACGACCAACTCGCCGGGCGAACCACCAGCCGTATCACCGGCGGCCTGCCGACCTCGCCCGCCATCGCCTCGGGCCTGTCAACCTCGTCCTTCGTCAGCGGACCCATCGACCCCACCCGCCTCATCGACCGCGCGCCCAGGCCGCTGGACGAACAGGCCCTGGCCAAGTGGATTGGCGGCCGGCACATCCTCATCACCGGGGCCGGCGGCTCGATCGGCAGCGAACTGGCCCGCGTTGTCGCACGCTTTACACCGACCCGGCTCACGCTCGTCGAGCGATCCGAAAACGCCCTTTTCGAGATCGACCGCGAACTGGCACGCACCCATCCGCAGCTCAATCGCGATGCCGTCCTGCACGACGTCACGCAGCGCGACCGCACCTTCGACCTCCTGCGCCACTATCGGCCGACCGTCGTCCTCCACGCCGCCGCCCACAAGCACGTGCCCATGATGGAGGACCACCCCGCCCAGGCCATCGAGAACAATTTCTACGGAACGCGCGCGATCGCCGACGCCGCAGCATCGGTCGGGGCCGAGCGATTCGTCATGATTTCCACCGACAAGGCCGTCAACCCCTCTTCGGTCATGGGCGCCAGTAAACGCTTGGCCGAGCTGTATGTGCAGTACCTCAACACGATCAGCGACACCGCCTGCTGCATGGTGCGCTTCGGCAACGTGCTCGGCTCGGCCTGCTCCGTCGTGCCCATCTGGACCAAGCAGCTCGAGCACGGCGGCCCGATCACCGTCACCCACCCGGACATGACCCGATACTTCATGACCATCCCCGAAGCCGCCGGACTCGTGCTCCAGGCCGGCATGTTCAGCGGAACGATCAAGATGGGACAAGCTTCCAGCCTGTCATCGGGCGGCGAAGTCTTTCTCCTGGACATGGGCGAGCCCATCCGCATCCTCGACCTGGCGCGGCGATTCGTTCGTTTGCAAGGCTTTGAGCCGGGCGTCGATGTCGAGATCAAGATCACCGGCACGCGGCCGGGCGAAAAACTCTTCGAAGAACTGGCCTACCACGGCGAGGACATGCTGCCGACCCCGCACCCCTCGATCCGCGTCTGGAAGACCGACGCCCCGACCCAGGCCCACATGCAGGCGATCATCGAAACCTTCGACCGCCTGCGGAACAAGACCACCGACCCCAACCGTACCTGGCGCGACGCCAGCAGCGAGTCGATCATCACCGCCCTGCGCTCGGCGGTGCCGGAGATGATCCACGCGGCGGCGGGTTGAGCAGACCGAGTCAAGTACGGGTGGCAGTGGATGAGCGACAGCAAACACGGGGTACGAACTGCGGCCAAGCCTTTGACCGCGAATCGTTACAGGGGTATGCCGAGCATTGACCTTGCCCACCGCCCGCTAGCGTTAAACGCTTGATTCATAATCGGTTGGTTATGGCGTAAGTTTCGCTTTACAGGTTCGTCAGAGATGACATGCGATTAGTCAGATATTTACTGCTGTTGCTCGTGATCTGTATGGCTGATCAAAGGGAGGCACAGGCGCAGCCGATCGATGCCGATGCGGTAGTTGCGCAGGCGGGCGATCGGATCGACGCGATCTTCCGGGCTGAGTTAGGCAAGCCGCTGCAGCGGGCGAAGAAGCAGCCGCCGCTAAGCGAGGGCCGGGGGCCTTATGTGCGGGCGTACTCGTTCTCGATCGTCGGCTTCGCTGCCCGGTGCTTCTACCTCGGCGAGCAGATCGACGAGGCCAACGCCGCCCTGGCGGAGAACGCGCGGTACTACCTCGACAACCCGCTGGCGATCGTCGACCGCGACAGCATGCACTGGCACGCGGACGTGGTCATGCGGCTGATCGATCTTTATGGCAGCAACGGCAGCGCGAAGCCCGGGCTGATCACACCTGAAACCGAAGCACTGTGCCTAAAGCCCATCTGGATCTATGCCAACACCTGCTCCTGGCCGAGCCAGTACGAATACGAGAAGTCCAGGACCTGGAGCACGCACTGCTCGGAGAACCACCACACGATGCACTTCACGGTGCTCTGGCACTTCGCAAAACTCGCGAAAGACCGGCCCGAGTACAAAGACCGCGTCTACCAGCACGGCGGCACCGCGGCGGAGCACTACCGCGCGTGGAACGCGTACTTCCGGGTCTACTGTCTGGAACGCGCCCGCAAGGGCATCGGTGTCGAGATGATGTCCGTCGGCTACAACGCCACGATGATCAAGGCGCTCTACAACTTCTATGACTTCGGTCAGCCGGAGGTCAAAGAAGCCGCGGGCAAGCTGCTGGACCTGTACTTCGCCTATTGGGCGCAGGAACAGATCGGCGGCGTCGTAGGCGGCGGCAAGTCACGCGTCTACTTCGGCAAGGGCCTGGAGGGCGGGGACAGCCACAGCATGGCGTGGATCTATTTCGGGATCGGTCAGCAGCCCACGCTCAACGGCCACGACGTGAACCCGTACCTGAGCAGCTACCGACCGCCGGCCGTCGTCGCGGACATCGCGCTCGACGTCGAGGGACGAGGTCAGTACGAGGTCTACCAGCGCGTGCAGGGCCTGGGCAAGCAGGGCTACACGTTCCCGCTGATGGACGCGCACGACAAGGCCTCGACCGTGATGAACACCGACGGTGGGGGCATCCTGCGTTATACGTTCTGCGACCCGGCGTTCATCATCGGCACGCCGATGCACGAGCCGCGGCCGCTTGAGGACTGGGTGAGCATCAGCTCGCAGAACCGCTGGCACGGTGTGATTTTCCCGGGCGAGGCGATGGCACGGATCGTGCCGATCGCAAGGCCCAAGGACAACTGGCGGGCGATCAACGCACAATGGTCTGTCCAGGCCAAGGGCACACTCATCACGCAGAAGCTGAAATCTCACAGGGGCGCTGCGGAGATGATCGTCTGGCTTTCCAAAGAGGGCCTGAGTGAGCCGATCGAGAAAGACGGCGTGATCTTCGTCGAATCCGACGGCGCCTACGCCGCGGTCCGCGTTGCAACCGGTGGCTATGCGTGGGGCGACCCGGCGTTTACCTCCAAGACGGAAACCGGCGAACGCAAGGTCCGCATCGGCCGCGTCGTCGTGCCGGAGGACGAATACGCGCCAGTTATCGTAGAGGTGATGTCGAAGCAAGACGCCAAGAGCTTCACCCGTTTCATCAACCTTGTCTTGGCCAATAAACCACGCCTGGACTCCGGCGTGATCGCCTACAAGACCGTCTACGGCGACGAATTGACCTTTGACACCAATCAGAAAGCGACCCCCACCATCAACGGCAAGCCGGTCAACTACGCGCCCGATCGGGTGTATCACAGCCCGTTCCTTAAGAGCGACTACGACAGCGGCATCGTGACGATCAGCAAGGGGGCACGCAAAAAAGTGTTGGACTTTAATAAGTGATCGGCGCATGGCAGCGGCAGAGTCCGCGATGTCATGGAGCAGGCTGGGCACCTGTGTTCATATCATTTGTCAAGGAAAATGAAAACCCCCACTTTCGCAAGTGGGGGCGGCGTGTTTGATTCATGATCAGGCCTGCGGCATGTTGACAGGCTTCATTGACAGGCAGGAATGCCTGTCCTACCGCATCGCGGCGATCACGCGTTCTACATCTCCACCGGCTTGAGCCGAGCCAGGGCATTATCGCTCGGAGTTTCTTGCCGACCTTCTCGACGATGTGCTCGGCGCTCGGTATGAAATGATAGTAGAAATGAGCAAAGATAGATCCGTTACTTACTCAATTCCCGCACCTTCAGGTTCTTATAAAGCACCTTGCTGCCCGGGTCGTGGCACTGCAGCGCGATGGTCCCGCCTTTGAGGCTTTTCTTCTCGTCCTTCCAGTCGTCGGGCTGGGTCCAATCCTTCACCAGTTTTTCGTTGATCCAGATCTTGACATTCTTGCCCTGGACCTTGAGGCGGTAGTGGAACCACGCGTCGTCCTTCGCCGGCGACTCGTCGCGGATATCGGAGACCGCGTAGATCGAGCCGGTCTTGCGCGGGTCTTTGTAGCCGTTGCAGACCTGGGCCTCGAATCCATTGGCTGGCCAGCCGTCGGCCTGGTACTTCGTGTGAAAGTAGATGCCCGAGTTGCTCGGGCCTACGCACATGACGTCGGCCTGGAACTCGAAATCCTTGAGCATCGCGTCGCCGTTCTCACCATAGAAGAGGTGGGCACGCTCGCCGTTGGTCACGATCGTGCCGTTTTCGACCCGCGCGGACTCCGGGCTGTCCGTGCTGCACTTCCAGCCGGTCAGGTCCTTGCCGTTGAACATGAGCACCCAGCCGGCGTGTTGCTCAGGCCGGGTGAGCGTGTTGTCTGCGGGCTTCTCTTCATCTTTGGCGTGGTCGTCTGCGTACAGCGTAGAGTTCAAGACAAGCACAAGACCCAGCGTTACGAAAAGGCTGAACTGTTTAATCATGACAAGTCTCCATTGATTGGCTTATGGTACCGACGCTCAATTGATGCGCAGCATACAAATAAAAACCCCCACCTTACGGCGGGGGGCATTTTCATGGTTTCTGGCAAGTCGTGCGGATCACATCTCCACCGGCTTAAGCCACGGCATCATCGCGCGGAGCTCCTTGCCAACCTTTTCCACGCCGTGCTCGGCGTTCTGGGCGCGCTGGTCGAGGAACCACTTGAAGCCGTTGGCATAGTCGTCGCGGAAGGCCTTGGCGAAGCCGCCGGACTGGATGTGGGCCAGCGCCGCTTTCATGCGTTCCTTGGTCGCATCGTCGACGATCTTCGGGCCGGTGTAGTAGTCGCCGAACTCCGCGGTGTTGGAGATCGAGTAGCGCATGTACTTCAGGCCGCCGCGGACGATGAGGTCGACGATGAGTTTGACTTCGTGGCAGGTCTCAAAGTAAGCGAGTTCTTCGGGGTAGCCGGCCTCGACGAGGGTTTCAAAGCCCTTCTTGATGAGTTCGGACAGGCCGCCGCAGAGGACGACCTGCTCGCCGAAGAGGTCGGTCTCGCACTCGTGCCTGAAGTTGGTCAGGAGGATGCCGCCCTTGCCGCCGCCGACGCCGATCGCGTAGGCCAGCGCGAGGTCGTGGGCT
>JBGSTE010000503.1:0-3083 GCA_041736655.1 Phycisphaeraceae bacterium
CGTCGGGCCTGGGCGCGTAGCGCCAGCCGCCCAGCGGGCTCTGCGAGCGGAGGATGATCTCGACCATCCGCTCGAGCGCTTCCTGAATGAGCTTGTTGTCCTGCGGGTCTTTGGTCATGCCCCAGAGTTCGGACATGGCGATGGTGAACAGGCCCACCTCGTACATCTTGACGCCCATGGTGCCTGTGGGAGATTCCTTGTATCGCTTGAGCAGATAGCTCTTGGCGCGGTCCAGCGCCTCGCCATAGCGACCGAAGCCCGGGAAGTGGCCTTTGACCATGAACGCCATCAGGCCCAGGCTTGTGCCCGCGATCGCGTAGTCGCCGTTGCCTGACGACCACGAGCCGTCGGCGTTCTGGCTGGCCAGCAGAAACTGCAGGCCGCGGTCGATGGCTTTCTCGGCTTCTTCGGTCAGTTCCGGGGCCTGCTCGTCTGAGATGCCGGGCTCTGGCGTCGGCGCGACCTGTGCCGACGTCGGCCACGCGAACACACACGCCAGCGACAGGCAGCACGCAGCCCCCGCCCGACCCAGCCGCTTGTTGATGATCGCACTCATTTGGCAACCCTCTCGTAGTAGTTCTTCAGTAGTGCGCGGTACTCCAACGGCAACTCACGGGCGAAGTTCTGGTTCAGTGCTGCGCGGTTGCGGTCGGCCAGTACGTTCCACTGCGTCCGCTTGTCCTTGGGCACTTCGCCGCTGACAAAGTCGGAGATGAAGCCGGCGGAAAACTCGGTCTCGGTGTCGCTGCCCGGGCTGTCATCGGTCTCCGCTGGATCCGCGGCCGCCGGCGGGGGCACCGACGTATCCAGGATCAGCGCCTGTTCCACGATGAAGTGCCGCAGTTTCATGTCCGCTGTCCGCTGACTTAACCGAAGCGCTTCACGGTCCGAAGCGCTAAAGGCCTTAACCGCTGCTGCAAGCTCGCCGTCGGCCGCATCCAGGAGCGGATTCGCCGGCCCGGCCTTGGCGAGGGCCTGGGTCCGTGCCGACAGGTCGCCCTGCTCTTTGGCCAAGGCCTCCATCGCCGTTGGCTCGGCGACCTGCGTCTGGCGGAAGAGGGTCTTGTGACTGCTCGCAACCGCAAGCACATCGACCAGGCGCTTTAACGCCGGATCGGACAGCGTTGTGAGTTCGATGGCCGGGAGCCCATGCAGCACGCTGATCACCGCGAGCTGCGACTGCGTGCTCTCGGAAAGCGCCTCCGCAGCAAGCTGCATCTGTTCAATCGCAAGCGCGGGTTGACCTTCTTTGAGCTTTGTCAGCGCCGCCTGCATAGGTTCCGCTGCCAGCAGAAACTCCGGTTTACCGGTGACGAGTTCCAGTTCGCGTCCCATCGCCTGGGCACGCGCGAGCAGGGCTTCCTGCTGCGCCACCAGAGCGGGCAGTTGCTCGGCAGGGGCAGACTTTGCAGTACTGAGTAGTTCCAGTTGTGCGTCGTGCAGGTTGGCGGTGACCGACAGGGAATCGTGCAGGTACGCGACGATCTGAGCGACGTAGCCCGTCTGCGACTGCACGTCCTGGATCAGGGTATGCACTTTCGCCAGCGACTCGGCGGCGACGTCCTGTGCGTCGACCGCGTCGAGCTTGTCGCCGATGGAGAGCGAAGCGATCGCGTCTTCAAAGTCTGCGCTGGCGAAGGCCAGTGGCGTACCGACATCCAGCCGGGCCGCGACCAGGTCCAGCAGCGGCGCGACATCGATCATGGCTGCGCGGAGGTTGGCAAACCGCGGCAGTTGGCTGGTCAATTCCTGCGGCTGCGATGCACGCGTGATCGCCAGGAGGTCGTGCTGTTGATCGACGATGTCGGCCATGTACTGGTTGGCACAGCCGACGGACCGCTGGAACAGCAGCAGGTCCTGCAGCATGGTCAGCCGTTCGTGCTGGGCCACGGTGATCGCCATCGCCTCAGCCAGCGCGTCGGCCGCCTGTTCTTGAAAGCCCATCGCCTCGTCGGCCGCGTTGTTGCTCAGCGACTCGACGCCCGCGTTCATCGCCCGCTCAGCGTCCGCGAGCCTTCGCATCAGCGGCGGCAGGTCCGCGTCGGCCTGCGCTTGATGTTGCCTGGCCAGTTCTTCTTTGAAACCCTTTAGTTCGTCGGCAAGGATCAACTGCATTGGCGCGAGGCTGTCGACTTTCTCTTTCTCCGCGGCAGCCGCGTCGGTTTTCTCAAGGAGGCCGATCACGCGCGCTTCGTAGTTTTCAAGCTGCGACATCCGATCGCTGGTCGCCGCCACCAGCGTGCTCAGGCCCTGGGTCTCAAGGCCTAGCTGCACCGACCAGCGATCGACAAACGCAAGAAGCTGCGTGAGTGTCTCTTCGCAGCGTTGTTGATGTTCGCGGGCGGCGTCCCGATTACCCGCGCGCAGTTGTGACAACGCGTCAGCCATCGCGCGGTCCGCCTGGGCCAGTAGCGCCTGGATCGGCGGGGCCTGCGGCGGCGCTTCATCAAAGAGCATCGGCTGCGGAGCGGGGACCGGCGGCAGGAGCAGTGTCAGCAGTTGCTTGCGAAGCGTTTGCTGAACGAGGTTGAGTTGTGGCTGCTGTTTCTGGAAATCGCTGGCCGATAGCGCTCCGGCCTGCTCACGCAACTGGGCCTGGGCCTTGAGAAGAAAGTCGATCTGACCACGGGTCTGCATGAGCGTCGCGTAGGCCCCGCTGAGGCGGACGCTGAACTCTGCTTGAAGGAGCGTGCCGACAAGCTGGGCCTGTACCTCTACAGCCTGATCCAACCGCCCTTCTCGCATCGCTTGCCCGGCGCTGCGCATCTGGGTGGTTGTCTGAGCCTCTTGCAGACCTTTCACGCTGCGGACCAGCCGAAGCACCGCCAGCGGCCGACGCTCGTAGCGCATGTTCTCCTGCAGGTCCGCGATCAGTCGATCGCTCCACTGGGCGAGTTCGTCCTGTCTGCTGGCAAGCTGTTGGGCCTGGTCGGCTGAGCTACTCAGCACGGCATCGCATCGGATCGCGGCCTGGACTTGGGCGAACATGCGGGCTTCACGGGCGTAGACCTCCTGGGCCGCCTCGATACTGCGGAGCATGACCAGTTGGCCAAGCTCGCGCGCGGCGGTGTTCACCGCTTCCG
>JBGSTE010000513.1:0-4945 GCA_041736655.1 Phycisphaeraceae bacterium
ATCATGGCTTGCTACCTCTATCTCTCTCAGTCGTTGCCTTCAAACCTGCCTTCCCTGCCTGACACCGCGCGCTGAAGCGCACTGTCACTGCTTGCGTTTACTGCCTCCCCACAGGTCCAGAACGAATTGCGGAATCAGGGAGCTGTTGTCTTTCAGCGGCGGGTCGCCGATCGTCTGCGCGTGGTCGGCGACGGTTTCCAGGCTCGCCAGCTTGGCGCTGCCGGTGAGGGTTTGGGCTTTTTCCTTGAAGGCGTTAAACCACGGGAGGCCCGCCTGCTGGTAGTCGCGCTGGGTCAGCGGGGGTGTCGGCGGGTTCTCGCCGGTCAGGGATTTCCACAGGGCCGAGTTGCACAGGTGGATGAAGCATCGGCTGGTCTGGGCCAGATCCCAGTCCGTGCTCTCGAAATCATCCGCGAAGATCTGCTGGCGGATGCGCCCGCCGGGCGCGACACCCATGTCGGGCTTCGTGGTTGATCCACGGCCAGCCTGAACCTTCTTGATTGCTGACGTGAAATCATCGAACGTGTTGCGGCTGTAGTCATTACTTAATGAAAATCTGGCGAGGGGTGGCTTCACCGGGAATCGCTTTTCAAAGACCTCGCGTTTCATGGGGTAGACCTGGACCTGAAGGCCGCCCCACTGGTCGCTCTGGGTGATCTGCTCTTCGACGCTGTAGCCCTTGCCCAACGGCATGGCGACAAACTGGCGGACGATGTCTTTGCCGGTCGCGTAGCCGTCAAGCGATTCTTGCTTGGGCGCGACGACATAGTCCTGCGGACCGCGCGTGAGGCCCTCTGCCCAACTGCTGCCTGTGACCGCGTTGATCTTGCCCGTGCCGACCTTGATCGCGAAGGGGTAGGTGCCCTGATCGGCGACATAGGTTGTCTCGAAGTTCACCCAGAGCGCCTCGGACTGGTACATCGGGATCATCACGCCGCCGCGCTTGAGCCACGTCGCCGGCACGCGCGGGGCGAAGTCTTCGAGATGACGCACCGGGAAGCAGCCGAGCCCGGCCGGGAGCGGGTAGTCGTTGCCATCATCGGGTACGCGCAGGGTCCGCAGGAGCGTGATCGTCAGGCGCGCCTGTTCGTGAACTTCCGGGAAGCGGAAGGACAGCTTCTGGTTGTCGGTCAGATAGAGCATGGTTGCCTCGGAAAAGCTTACCACTCCCCATCACGCACCTCGCGGACCACCCGCAGGATCGCGTGCTCGGGCAAGTCTTTGAGTTGGCGGATCAGGTCCGCAAAGGCCTTGGGGTGCTTGCGGATGATGGCCTGCAGGTCGCTTGACACCTTGCCCGCTAACGCGAGCATGACGTCCGGGTCTTGGCCGACTTCTTTGGCCAGGGCAATCGTTGTCTTTTCCGAAGGCGGGTCCAGCTCACCGCGCTCGATCTGGCTGAGGTACGTGGGCTTGATCCCGGCCCGCTCAGCGACCTGCCGCAACGAATATCGACGGTCATTCTCCAAAAGCTCTTCACGCTTGGAACGCAGGTAGCTGCCGAAGGTTGACATGCGTACAGTATAGACTGTACACTGCTGTGGGGTCAACATTGTTGGCCGTTTTCGGGGCAAGTGACCCCTGTCAGACCAATCTTGATGCTGCGTCGTCGTCGGCTCAAGCCCAATCGTTAAGGTCCTTGGCGGGCCTTGAATTGGCGTACCCCAACAGAAAGGAATCAAGCCATGACCAACCCTGACTACACCCACATCACGTTCCTGCTCGACCGCTCGGGCTCGATGGAGGAGATCCGTAAGGACGCGATCGGCGGGTTTAACAGCCTGCTGTCTGATCAGCAGGCCCATCCTGGCCGATGCACCTTCACGCTGGTTCAGTTCAATGATCAGGACCCCGCCGAGATCGTGCATGACACGCTGCCGATCCGTGAGGTGCCCAAGCTCACTGCGGAGACCTTTCAGCCGCGCGGCGGAACACCGCTGCTGGATGCCATGGGCCTCCTGATCACGCACACCGGCCAGCGGCTCGCGGCGATGCCCGAGCCCCAGCGCCCCGGCAAGACAATCTTCGCTGTGCTTACCGATGGCCTGGAGAATTTCTCACATCTGTACACATGTCGGCAGATCTTCGACATGGTCACGCACCAGCGCGAGGTCTACAACTGGCAGTTCATGTTCCTGGCCGCCGACCAGGACGCGATCGCCTCGGCCCGCATGTACGGGATCGCGGATGACCTGGCGATGTCCATCGGCAAGACAGCCCAAGGCACCCGCGAGGCCTTCTCCTCCAGTTCCCGTGCGATGATGCGGATGCGGCTTGTCAGAAAAGAGACCGATTTGAAAGACGTCGGTTTCACCGAACAGGAGCGTGCCGAGCAGGCGAAGGAGATCCAGAGGCAGAAGAGCCCAGCACATTAAGACAAATCCCAGCAAGCAAACCGGGTCAACACGATGACGCAATCCAAGAAACTACCCACGAGCCTCCGGGACGCCCGCCCGGCCATGCCCGTCGCCGACGGCCTGCCGACGGGGCGCATCGAGCCGATCCGTTCGCAGGAGGAGTACAACAACATCCCGTGCATCGATCTGGCGGTGGGTTTTGCCGAGGCGCTGAACACCACGTCACTCAGCCGGCTCAGCGACATCCTGTCTGAAGAGGTCGATTACCACAGCGAGTGGACAGGCGTGCGGTTCAAGGGCAGGGACATGGTGCTGCGCTGGTTTGATCAGAAGTTCCTATGGGTCCAACTGGCGGCCATCGACCGGCGGTACTCCCGCTATCACGCGCAGGTGGTCGTCCTCCCCAACGGGCATGCCGCCGTCTTGATGCAGACGAAGTCGTCCGTGGGCGCAGCGCTGACCCAATTAAAAGGCGAGCAAGGCCAGGCAACATCGATCTATGTCACCGGCAAGTTCAATCGTCGCGAGCTGCGTGAAACCCGCTACTTTCCGCCGGAGGCATAAAGCGCTTTTCTACTCATTAGCAAGAGATATAACCGCACCTACTGATCACGCCCGCAAGCACTGACTGCCTGATCGATGAGTGACCCCGATTCCCAACCCGACCCCGCGTACCTGGCCAAGCTCGAACACACCTTCGGCAAGGAGTTCATCACCCATGGCTACCGACGACAACCCGACCCCCTTAGCGGACGACGGACCGCCATCGGTCGACAACAGGCTGGATTTACTGCGCGTTCGCGCGCGGAAGGGGCTCCAGTCAACGGGGCCGATTTTCCCAGACCCGTTCGAGATGCTGTACGGGCCCGCAGGCAGGCCCTCGTCCAGCTCGGCCACGCCGCCGACCAACTCACGCACGCTCAACTTCGAGACCTCCTGATCGGCCGCGCGCCTGTGCCCGCAGCCCTGCAACAAGTTATCCAAGATGCTCAGGAAGTCTTACCCCTGCTTGACTGGGATGCAATCGATCGCATTCGCAAGCTGCCACATGTTGATCAACCCGGTGCCGAGGCGCACGTGTACCTCGATCCCGAACACGACGCGGTTTACAAGGTCATCCACATCTTCGAGGATGGCACCGTTGACGCCGTCTCGCCGGGCAAGGTCATGAGCCTCAACGACGCCGGCAACGCGCCGAGCTTTGCGCCAAGCTACCCGGTCCTGAGCAACGAAGAAAACATCGTCAACTACACCCGGCAGCAACTCGACGCCGCGCTGCACGAGAACATCATCCTCACCGAGCCGGTCGGCCTGACAACCGACGGCCGATTCCTCATCCTCAAACAGCCCTACCTGGTCACGATCCGAGGCAAGGGCGCGGTGATCCGCCAGACACGCGCGATCTGGACGCGGGCCGGCGTAGAGCCGTGGAAGCGCTTGTGGCAGACGCTTCGCCAGTCGTGCGAAAAAGAATGGGCGATGAGCTTCCCGCAATATGCAGTGAGCAAGTGGATCGGCCACAGCATCACCGTCAGCGGCCGACACTACGCGAACCACGTGCCCGATGAACTGTTCGACAAGGCCACGATCACTGGCAATCACAATGAGAACAGCGCGCAGCGCCATGCGCAGCAGAACATGCACGAATCAACTCGATCGGGCGAGAAACAGAAAAAGACCGCCAGCGAGGCCGGCGGCCTTAGTTCCAGTGCTGACAAAAACTTACGAGATATTTCTATAAGTCCTTGTCAAATAAGGAGATGGAGCCGGGGGGAGTCGAACCCCCGTCCCGATACAGTCGGTCATGGGCTTCTACACGTGTAGCTTGTCATAATTTCTCGCCCGCGCGTCGGAGACAAGCAGCCTCCGCTTGGGCCAGCCTAAGTGTTTTTTAACCCGCAGACGCTGAGGCGTCGTCGTTGGGCGAGTCAGCTAGTCGTTCGTCTGACCCCAACCGCTGACGAGTTGGGGCTAGACGTTGCTGTCTAAACTAAATTAGGCAGCGAGACGGGCCGGCGCGAAGCCGATCCGACCAGCGATAGAATCGTTGGCATTTATGGTTTTTGTGCGTGGTTTAACGAGGCCAACGCACACCTCGACGTGCAACCGCAGGACCTTGCCTGTCCGGTCGATACCAGTCGGCCCCGTTGTCAAAGAGCATTCGCAAGGCAAAGCCTTGTCGATTCACTCAAGTATAGCCTGCCCCGCCCTGCCCGGCTGCTCTGGGCTGCGGATCACGCCTATTTCGCCAGATTTACTTTTCGAAAATGCTTTTAGACATCCCCTAAACGTGGGGTATTCTTCCCCTGCATCAACGCAGAGGGACTTTGCACCATGGTCGGCTGGCTTTATATCGATGAGACCGTCGCCGCCCCGATCCGCGTGCTCGAGGTCGACGACCTCACCGGCCTGATCAGCATCGAGATCGCGGCCAAGTTCGTCCCCAGCCGCTCCGCCCTGCGCGGCAACACCGTCGTCGAGTATCGCGGCTGGAAGCGTCGACGCATGGTCCGCTGCCTCGGGGCCGAGCAGATCGGCTCGGAACTGATGATTGAAGCGGTCGACGTAGGCACCGCCGAGCTCGAGGA
>JBGSTE010000603.1:0-6950 GCA_041736655.1 Phycisphaeraceae bacterium
AGCCCCGCGTCCTGCTGCTTGAGGATCGAAACGATCTGCGTCTCACTGAACTTGCTGGTCTTCATCTAAAGGCTCCTTGGGTTAGCGATTCTAAGGGGAGCCTCTACTTTTAATCAGGGCAATTTTGTGGGGGGATTACACCTTGCTAGGTTTTATACCTGGATACTGGCTCGGTTCACAGTTCAATGAGTTGATAGGCTGGCTTGTTGGCTTAATTTTTTCAGCCTTATTAGTCGGCCTCTCAATAGGGTGTGTACTATTTAGAGATTCTAGGCGCAAAAAAGCATCAAAAACCAAGTCATTGAATGACTAACAATGTTTGCTATACAAGTATTGATATGCATTCATTTATTGAGAACGAGTGATGACCACACCAGATCCCTGCGACTGCAAGGCACGGAAAAAGGGACAGTCCCTATTATGGAATATCGCACACGTTTTGACTGCCTGGCACTCACTTCTTCACATCCGGGTCCGCCTCCGGCACCTGGTATTGCTTGCGCAGTTTCTTCAGTTCCGCGTGCAGTTCTTGCTGGACCTCGGCGTAGGCCGGGTCGTTGTAGAAGTTGTGTTGTTCGTTGGGGTCGGCCTCGAGGTCGATCAGTTCCCACGCTTCGTGGCCCGGACGCTTGTCGTTGTCCGCTTTGTAGTAGTGGATGAGTTTGTAGCGTTCGGTACACACGGCCTCGTGGCGGTTGACCATGTGTACGGCCGGGAACTCGTAGTAGTGGTAGTAGTGGCTCGTGCGCCAGTCTTCGTGTGTTTTACCTTGGAGAACCGGGACCAGTGATCGGCCCTGCATATCGGCGGGGATCGGCAGGCCGGCGATCTCTAGGAACGTCTCGGCAAAATCCAGCGGCGAGACGATGTCGCCGTTCACGCTGCCGGGTTTGATCTTGCCCGGCCAGCGGACGATCAACGGCGTGCGGAGCGACTGCTCGTAGGCCCAGCGCTTGTCGTACCAGCCGTGCTCGCCGAGGTAGAAGCCCTGGTCGGAGCTATAGATGACGATCGTGTTTTCTGAAAGGCCGTTGTCTTCCAGATACTTGAGCACCCGGCCGACGTTCTGGTCGACCGATTCGATGCTTGCGAGGTAAGTGCGGACGTAGCGCTGGTGGACCCAGCGGACGCGCTCTTCTTCGGTCATGTTCGGCAGGGCCTCTTCAAACGCGGCGTTTTCCTCGGCGAACATGGCCGGGTAGGCGGCCTTCTGCTGGGCGTTGAGGTTGCCGGGGGCAAAGCCCTTGGTCTTGTCGTCGTAGCCCCGGCGGAAATGCCGGGCGATCGTCATCTCCTGGTGCTGGCGCGGCGCGACCTGCTTGTTGTAGTCTTCAAAGAGCGTGGGCGGTTCGGGGATTTTCACGCCCTTCCAGGTTTCATAGATTTCGGGCTTAGGGCTCCACTCGCGGTGCGGGGCCTTGTGCTGGCACATGAGCATGAAAGGCTTGGATTTGTCGCGGCCGTTCGCGAGCCAGTCGAGCGTGAGGTCGGTGATGATGTCGGTGGTGTAGCCGGTGTGTGTCTCTTTGGTTCGCTGGGCGTGGTCGCCTGAGCCTTTGGCGTCCTTGAGCATCGGCGGGTTGTAGTACGGGCCCTGGTCGATGAGCACCTCGGAGTAGTGGTAGCCCTGCGGGGCCTGGTGTTCGCCCAGGTGCCACTTGCCGATGACGGCGGTCTGATAGCCGGCCTGCTGGAGGAGTTTGGGGAAGGTCTGCTGGCTGCCGTCGAACTTGTTGCCGTTGTGAACAAAGCCGTTGAGGTGCGAGTACTTGCCGGTCTGGATGACCGCGCGCATCGGGCCACAGATGGAGTTGGTGACCATGCACCGGCGGAAGAGCATGCCATCGCGGGCAAGACTATCGATGTTGGGTGTGCGGACGACCTCGCGGAGGTAGCCGTTGTAGGCGCCGATGGCGTCGTAAGCGTGATCGTCGGCGAAGATGAAGACGATGTTGGGCGCGCTCTTGGCTTGCGTCGGCTGTGCGGCTGCGGGGAAAGACACGTTCAGCAGGAGCAGCACCATGAGGCAAAGCGAGGTGAATGAGGGCAGGGGCATGGTGTTTCCTTTCAGGGGGACGGTCAATCGGGTACGGGCCTGCGGGCTAAGACGCCGGTGGGCCGCGTGCGCGTCGGCGGAACTATGGTAAATGGTTTGGATAGTCGGCGGCGGGGGAGTTGAAAAGCGGGTTGCGGCTTTCCTGGAAATGTCGGCATGACCCCAAAGCGTGCCCCATAGCGGGCAAGCTCTGGGCTTCAAAAGTATTGATCGAAGGTCTCGACAATGTATTTCGAATTCCCGCCTGTCCGGTTACAATGGTTTCTCACCTCGGTTGTGATTCGTCTGGCCTCGACTTCTTCTAACTGGGTCATCTGATGTGCGGGACTGGTAACAGAACGTTTTGGCGCTGGGGTTCATCGGGTTTTACGCTCATCGAGCTGCTCGTGGTGATCTCGATCATTGCGTTGTTGATTGCGATCCTGCTGCCGGTGCTCGGCAAGTCGATGGAGCTGGCCCGGCGGACGCAGTGTGCCAGCAACCAGCGCCAACTCATCATTGCCGCGACGTCGGCGGCGGTGGACAGCGAGGACCAGTTCCCGAACCTCGGCACGGCCGGCGGACACATCACGTGGATCGACGATGTGTCCTATGAAACGCTTGGCGGCTACTTTGACCCCAAGGCGTCGCAGGCGGACAAACTCACCGTCCGCTACCACCAGTTTTTTTGCCCCAACCGCTTCACGGACTGGAAAGAAGTCAACGGCGGGGGCAACAACGTACGCATCCGCACGGGTTACCAGATTCTCTTTGGTCGGGCCGATCGCCCGGACTATCAACGCCACGAACGCTACAGCACGCCGGCGCTGGCGTGGGTCTCGACGCTCAAGCTGCACGAGCCCAAGCCCGGCACGATCCGCATCGGCGGGCCCACGAGCCAGACGGGGTTAGAGGACATCGGCCTGATGCTCGCGGACATCAACGAAGAAGGCACCCTCTCCCCGCCGGTGACGTCGGTGGCCCACGCGCCCAAGGGCTACGCGCTGCGCAGCGCCGAGGCCGGCCAAACCAACCCCGGCATGATCGGTGCCGAGGGCGGGAACCTCGGCTACATCGACGGCTCGGTCCAGTGGCGCAGCTTCATCGACATGAACGCCCACAACAACCACCAGAGCCGGACCAACGTCCTGGCGTGGTGGTGAAGGCCAACCAAGAGCATTTTTGAGGACTTTTTGCGGCGAGGCGGTTTATCAGCTTTTCTCAGAGCGTGTGTTAGAAAGATGCGATCAAACACGAAGTGGCGAGTGGCGCGTGGCCGGGTCAGGCGGCTTGGGGATGGCCCGGAACAAGTCAGGAAAAATACATCCATGCCGACAACGCCACGGCTGCACAACAGGCCAACGACTCTTCCAGCGCCGGCAGGCGCTAGGCATCAGCGTTTAATGAGACCCCGAACAACCTGGCGAAGAACAATCTCAGACAACACGTTCCGGGGCGTCGCAATGCCTCCACCCCGCCCGCACGCCGTCCACTCGCGTGACACCTATTCTGCCCGGCGTCGTTGGGTGAGGATCAGGCCTGCCAAGGCCAATAGTGTGGCGGAGGCGGGCTCGGGGACGCTGGTGTAGAGGTAGGCCGAACCGGAATTCGAGCCCAAGTCGTCATCGTAGGGAGCGGCGACGAGCAGGGTCCTGCCGTCGAGTGCGATTTTTTCGCCGAACTGGTCGAGTGGGTTTCCGTCGTGAGCCTTGATTTTTTCTAAGAACTTGCCGGTCGCGGACTCGAATAGGTATACCGCTCCGGTGCGCAGATCTTCTTCGAGTGCGCCGACGGCGATCAGTCCATCATCGATAGCGACGGAATTGCCAAAAAGATCGCCGATACGCGCATCGGGGGCAACGAGCTTGAAAAGCTGTTCGCCGGTAGTCGCATCAAAAACGTATGCCGCGCCGGCGTTGACGTTGGCCTGATTGTCCCAAACCGCGCCGACTACGGCGATATTGCCGTCGATCGCCACCGACTCACCAAAGCCGTGCTCGGCAATCCCGTCATTAGGTAGCAGCTTGACGATCATCTGGCCGTTATTGGTATCGAAGATGTAGGCGGAGCCAGATCTGTTGGCCAGATCGTCGTCGTAGCGGGCACCTAGGATAGCGAGGCTGCCGCTGATGTCGATGGCCCGGGCAAATAGATCGTCCTTAGCCGCATCGGGCGCGACCAGTTTGTGAGTTTGTTGACCGGTTGTGAGATCAAATACGAACGCTGCGCCGGTCGATACGCCGGCGTTGAGCGCCTCGAATGCGCCGACCACCGCGGTCTGACCTTCGACTGCGATCGCTCCGCCAAACCAGTGCGCGAAGGATGCATCGTTCGGACTAAGCACCATCATCTGCTGCCCGGTTGATGGATTGTACACGTACACGTAGCCGGGGCTCGGTGCGCCACCACCTGAGTTGCCGAACCTCGGTCCTATCAGCGCATAGTCCGCGCTGACCGCCAGACCGAAACTGTAGAACGATGAGTTACTGGTTTTGCTGTTAAGTACACCAGAGGTAAAGCGGAACAATTGTTGTCCGGTCTGAACGTCTTATAGGTAAGCCATGCCCCCGTCGTTTTCAGGGTCGACCTCGTCGCGTGCACCTACGAGCGCGTAACCGCCGCCGAGGGCGACATTGTTGCTGAAGCGATCACGCGCGTGCGGATCGCCTGCATGCAACTTGTGCGTCTCAGGCCGGAGAGTCGGCAGGATTGGAGGAAGCGTGGGAGGTGTGTCAGTGCTGTAATCCAGCAGGAAGCTGTATTCAGCACCGTTAGAAGATTGCTTATAGCACGAGTTCTGAATCGCGTCCTGCCACTGTACCTGAGTGAGGGCGGCTTGTAGGACTCGACCGAGATTTAACGGACCGACTCGTGGATAGAAGAAGTTACTTTCAGAGAGCTGAGTAGTGGTCGATATCTTGGTGTTCAGCAGAGTCTGTTCGTGGTAGATTGGAATAAAAGCTCCACCTTGAATGTCGTAAGAAATAATGTTTCCGCCGAGCGTGTCGATTTGGATCTGGCCGTCCTGCGCGAAGTAAGTGAGGGTGTAATCGCCGAGGATCGCAGATTGCGCTAACGGGGATAAAGAGATTGACGGAATAAACAACAAGTGGAATAAACTTCTCAAATGGACTGACCTCCGAAATAGTATTTTCAAGCCGGTTCTATATTACAGACACAAGATGGATAACGAAATAACAATTTAGGAGTATTTGCACATAATCCGGGCAGGTGGCGAGGACCTAAAAGTGTCGGCGGGGGCCGGCGGCTACATCGAGATCACGCCGGGCAATAATGCGACCACCCCTCCGACCTCGGCCGACGACTACGTGAGCCTGACGCTGACCACCAGCCAAACCGGCAACCACTACTTCTGGGCCAGGCTCTTGGCCCCCAACTCGCAGGACGACTCGTTCTGGGTCCGCGTCGATGGCGGGGCGTGGATCAAATGGAACGGCAACAGCGGATCAAGTGACTGGGCCTGGAAAAAAGTCCACGACTCAGACAACAGCGAAGCACAGATCGTCCGCAACTGGCAGGCCGATACTACCCACACCATCGACATCCAACCCGGCCAGACACTCACGATCCAAACCCCTGGCGGCGGCGGGTACGGCGACGTTTCATCTGTCGACTGAGCGGGGTTGACTTCCTACTGCCTTAAGACCGCCCCGCCGTTGGTGAGTTTGAGCACCGTGCCGGGGTTGTTAAGGACGACGTAGATCGTGCCATCGGGGGCGCTGGCGACGTCGCGGACTCGGCCGTGGTTCTTGAGGAGGACTTCCTGGTAGATGACCCGGCCGTCCTGGATGTTCACCCGGCGAAGTTCCTCGTAGGCAAGCCCGGTCACGAGCAGGTTGTTCTGCCAGCGGGGGAAGTGGTCACCGCGGACAAAGTCGATGCCGCAGGCCGCGATGCTCGGCGTCCAGTAGAGCACGGGCTGGGCCATGCCTTCTTTCTGTTGCAGGTCGCTGACCGCCTGGCCGTTGTAGTTGATGCCGTAGGTGATGACCGGCCAGCCGTAGTTGACGCCGGGCTTGACGAGGTTCAGTTCGTCGCCGCCCATCGGTCCGTGTTCGGTGGACCACAGTTCGCTGGTGGTCGGGTGCTTGGCCAGGCCTTGCGGGTTGCGGTTGCCGAGGGTGTAGATGGAGGGCAGTGCGCCTTGGGTAGCGATGAACGGGTTGTCCTTGGGGATCGATCCGTCGCGATGGATGCGGTGGACCTTGCCGTTGGGCTTGGTGAGGTCCTGTGCGTCGTCTTGCCGGCCGCGGTCGCCGATGGTGAAGTAGAGGTAGCCGTCTTGATCGAACTCAATGCGGCAGCCAAAGTGCACGCCCGAGGCGACGTACGTATCGCGCGGCGCTTCGAAGAGCACCTGCTCGTTGGTCCACTGGTGGTCTTTGATCTGCCCGCGGACGATGCGTGTCATCGCAGGGGGGTTGCGGTCGTCGCCGCCTTCGAGGGCGTGCGAATACGCGAGGTAGACCCAGCCGTTGTCCGCGTAGTCCGGGTCGATGACGACGTCGAGCAGCCCGCCCTGGCCCAGCGCGAGGACCTTGGGCGTACCTTTGATCGGCTCGGGGTGGAGTTTGCCGTTTTCAATCAGGCGGAGTTGGCCGGCCTTCTCGGTCAAGAGCGCGGTCTTGTCGTCGATGAACGTCAGCGCCCAGGGCGTGTCCAGCCCCTCGGCGAGGACCTCGACGTTGACGTCGTAGTCGCGGGTTTCGAGCTTCTTGGGCAGCGGGGCTTTCTCGGGCGCCGCCTGTTCTTCCTGGTGCAGGATGAAGCCGACGACCTGATTGATCTCCTGGTTGGAGAAGGTGTTCTGGTAGTCGGGCATGCCGAAGGCGGAGATGCCGAACTTGATGTTGCGGGTGAGCCCGCCGCGGCCTGAGCCGAACTGCCAGACGCC
>JBGSTE010000641.1:0-7338 GCA_041736655.1 Phycisphaeraceae bacterium
TGCGGAAATGACTTTTACGCTATCCGAAGATATTGATGCTGGCGTTATCCGAATAGAGGCAAATGGTTCATTCAATCTTGACGGATTAATCGCTTGTTGTAGTCATACTTTATTTACCACAGTCATACCAAATCAACCCTCCGTGATTGTTGGGCCAAGTGGAGTGGTTACCCATTACATTGTCGATAACGAATCCACGATTTTCGGGCCTTTTGGCGTAGCTGGCTTCCGTGGTGCCGGCACTCATGGAGCGGGCGATCTGGTGGGTTTTGACCGCCATCCCTTCAAGAACGAATTCAATATTTATGTGCCGCCAAACTACCAATCCGGAGATCCACTCTTTGCTTTGGGCGAATTTGCGGGTAGTTTCGCCAGCCTAGGGATCAACCCTGGAACATATAACTACCAATATAACGGCATCGACAATAACGGGCCAACCGACATTGTTAGTGTCCATGTTGTTCCCGAACCCACATCTCTTGTACTGCTGGGGCTTGCTGGCGTATTTACCTTGCGAAGCCCGCGTCGTGACGTATTGGCATCGCGAGGCTGATCGTGGATCAATCAGTGCTCGTCATTTTCGGGGGAAGATTGCCTCCACTGTCTATCTCTCACTACAATAAGTTGCTGCCGTGTTTTTACTCGTAAGATCATCCAGAGGCTGATATCCTGTTACACAGCTGCGGACCCCGGCGTCGGTATGTTGTATCGAATTCAACTGAAAAGGAATCTCCATGAAGACCGGCCCATTCAAGCTTTTCTGCGTACTGGGATGCGCGATACTCTGTGGCTTCCTGTTCTCCGGCTCCGCGCAGGCCGCCGACAAGCCCAACATCGTGCTGATCCTGTCGGACGACCATGCGTTCACGGAGTACGGGTTCATGGGTCACGATGTGATCCGCACGCCGAATCTGGACAAGCTTGCGAGCCAGAGCGCGATGTTTAGGCGTGGGTATGTTCCGACGGGGTTGTGTCGGCCGTCGCTGATGACACTGGCGACGGGGCTGTATGCGCATCAGAACCTGATCACCGGCAACGACCCGGCAGCGACGCAGGCCAACGCGGCGCATGAAAAGGCCGCGGGTAAGCCAGCGAAGGAAATGCTGATCCAAAACATCGACCGGCACGCGTCACTGCCGCGCCTGCTGGCGGAGCAGGGGTACCTGTGTCACCAGAGCGGCAAGTGGTGGGAAGGCAGTTACCAGCGTGGCGGGTTCACGCACGGGATGACGCGCGGGTATCCGGAGAAAGGTGGCCGGCACGGCGACGACGGGCTAAAGATCGGCCGAGAGGGCATGGGCCCAGTGCTGGACTTCATCGACCTGGCGGTGAAAGAGGACAAGCCGTTCTTCGTGTGGTACGCGCCGCTGTTGCCGCACGACCCGCACACGCCGCCGCAGCGCCTGCTGGACAAGTACGCGGTCGATGGCCGGTCGATCCATGTCGCCAAGTACTATGCGATGGTCGAGTGGTTTGACGAGACGTGCGGGCAACTGCTGGATCATCTTGATCAAAAAGGCGTGTCCGAAAACACGCTGGTTGTCTATGTCGCGGACAACGGGTGGATCCAGAAGGAAGACAGTGCCGGCTACGCCGAGCGCTCCAAGCGCAGCCCGTACGAGGGAGGTGTTCGCACGCCGATCCTCTATCGCTGGACGGGCAAGATCAAGCCGGCGGATCGGCCGGAGCTGGGCAGCAGTATCGACTTTTTTCCGACCGTGCTCGCAGCGGCGGGGATCGACGTGCCCGCGGATCGCAAGGGCCTGAACCTGCTGCCCTATCTGACGACGGACAAGGCGATCGAGCGGGACACGGTCTTCGGCGAGTCCTTCGCACACGACATCGCGGACATCAAGAACCGCGAGGCGTCGCTCCTGTACCGCTGGGTCATCAAGGGCAACATGAAACTGTTGTTGACCTACGACGGCCAGACGGGCCGGATGGTGTACCCGCCCAAGGACTTCGCGCCCAAGCTTTACGACCTCAAGGCCGACCCGCATGAGAAGAACAATCTCGCGCAGGAGCAGCCGGAGGTCGTCAAGGAACTGACCACATTGATCGATGGCTGGTGGAAGACCAAGCAGGCCAAACACAGTGTTGCACCTGAGCGCTAGACCATCACTTAACCGACTTTTCCCTGCTGGATGTTTATCAGCGTCGGGCGATCGTTTGAGTTTTTGATCTGGTTGATCGCGTCCTGGACCATCTTGTCCATGCCGTTACGGGACTGCGGGCGGCGCTTGGCGTCCTCGGCGGCGAACTGGTCTGCGATCTTTTCGAGGTCGGGGATGTATTTCTGGGCGTGGGCTCCATAACTGACCAGCGACTTGAGGATGTCGGGCGTGCGCTTGGCATTGCCCCAGTCGTTCTGATTCTGGAGGTAGGTCACGGCCGCCTGCATGCCTTCTTCGACGTGGTGCCGGGCGAGGACGCGCAGGCCCTCGATGCGGACGCCGTCGGCGAACATGATGCCGCTGGGTGAGGTCTGTACGACTGCCTCGTGAATCGCCGGCAAGAGCGGACGGATTTCATCGAGCGTCAGTTGCTGGTAGACCGAGCCGACCGTCGAGCGGGCCTTGCCGTCGTCGTTCTGCAGTCCAGCGCGCACCGCGTCGAGCAGCAGTTGCCGGTCGACGCCATCGAGGGATCGGCCGATCAATCCGCCCCGGCGATCAAAGAGGACAAAGCTCAGATAACGCTGCTCCATCAGTCGCGGGTCCTTGAGCGGATCACACGACGCCAGGCGTTGCAGCAGTTGAGGCACCGCGACCTTCGCCGGTTGGCCGATACCCGCCAGCGCCTCGGCCGCGAGGATGCGGAGCCAGAGATCGTCGCTATCGAGCGTCTTCTGAAGCGCGGCAACAGCGCTCGATCGATCCACACTCGACATTAGCTTGAGCCCCTGACACGCGCCGTAGCGCGTGTGCAGGTCTTCATCGCTGAGCATCTTGATCAGTTGCGGAACCACCTCGGCCTTGCGTCGGCCAAGGGCCATGCCTGCACGCTCACGCACGATCGGCGACCAGTTGCTCAACCGTTCCATCAACTGCGTCGTGCTCAGTTTGTCGTAAAAGCTGTCGCGGTCATCGTTGGCCCAGCCCCGACCATCCTCGATCAGCGCCTGGGCCTCACTGCGCGACAGCGTCGGAACCGAAGACTTGCCCTTGCCGGTGAGGCGGATCGCTTTCAACGGCATCGCATAAGCAAGCAGGTACGCGCCGGACGTGTCCCAGTTGCGGTAGCTGTCGGGCTTGGGCTCGGGCGGGCCCTGGTGACGGAAGCTGTCGTCGTGTTGGCGAGCGAGATCGAAGTACCAGTTGCCGAACTCATTCATCCACGCGCCGGTTGCGCTCGGGCCTGACAGGTTGACGCCGGGCATCGCCCAGAGCATGTTGAAGTAGTTGCCGGTGTGTCCGCAGTCGCGCTCGGCCCCGTGCGATGCAACAGACATGCGCGAGAAATACGTGGCGGCTTCCTGATCACCCAGCAGGTTGAACAGCACCGCGGCCATACCGTTCTTGCCGTTGTCATCATGCGTCTGGATCCAAGGGCTGTGGTCGCCGTAGGGGATGCATCCTTTATCGACATAGAAACGCAGGAGTTTGACGCTGCGCTCGATCGCCAGGTCAAGCTGCGGGTCGCTGACGCCGGCCTCGCGAGCCAGGACCAGGCCGATGGTCAGCGGCACGCCAGGCGCGTTCATCATGCCGTAGCCGCCGAGGATGCCGTTGTCGCGTGCAAAGCGGTGGCCCCACGAGCCGACGATGCTCTGGCCATGGGCCGCTTCGAGCGTCAGCCGCTCAAGGCCGGGCATGAGCGACTTATCTCCGGTTGCCATGGTGTACTCGGCCACGAGCGAGATGACATAGCCGTAGTACCAGGTCGAATAACCGTTGGTCCGAAACTCCGAAGCCCACTGCGCCTCACGCTTCACCAGCGGCAGGTACTTCGCCTCACCGCTGGCCAGGAGCGCCATCGCGTTAAGGGCACGCTCGATCGCACCGCGCCGATAGTTCGGCTCCGCCATCTGTTGGGCCAGCCGCTCGCAGCCTTGTTCCAGAATCATCTTTGACTTAGGGCAGTTGTACGGCGCAGTCGCGCTGTAATCGCCCAGCACATCCAGCTTGAGCGTGACGGTGTCGGTCTTGCCAGCGCGCCAGCGGATCAGCGACAGCCTGCCGCCGCCGGCCCTGGACTCGGCCCGTGTCAACGCCTTGCCCAGTTCGGTCCGCGGATCAAATGCGAACGGCTTGCCGTTGACACCCAGCACCACATCACCGACCTCAAGAACACCTGACGCCGGCGAACCGTTGACTACCTGTGTGATGGCGACCTGCCGGGCCTTGCTTGTGGTGAGTTTCTCGCTGTACATCCAGCCCCGGGCACCGGTCGCGCCCAAGTTCCAGTCGTGCGTCATGTCCTCGGGGATCGACTGGCCCTGGGTCAGGTCGGGGATGGCTGTCTTCTGCGGCGCGGCGATGAACTCCGCAGGACAGATAACCAGCATCAGCAGTGCAAGGCCAGTCATCGATAACAAAGTAAGAGAGCGGATTCGCATGGGTATTCCTCACTGCACAGCGTCGGGCAAGGCGGGTCAATCCGGATGATCAAAAAACCCTTTCGTGATCGACGAGATCAGGCCTCGACGCGTTACAAATTGTAAGCCGCCTTTCGTAGGTTGTTTAGATCAAAGCCCGCTGATCATCGATTCATCACAACGCGAGATTGCGGACTGACCCGCTATGATGTCCTTTCCAGCCCGCAAGGAATCGCCCCATGTTCATCATCCGTAAGATCGGTAAAACCCTCCGCGGTCAGGCCAAGCCCTACCAGGTCGTCTGCGCCGCCATCCTCGGGGCCCTGATCGGCTTCGCCCCGCCATTGGCCAACGCCCCGCTTTACCTCATCGCCGTCGTTCTCCTGCTGGCGATCCTCAACGCCAACTTCTTCATCGCCACCGTCACCGCCGGGCTCTGCAAGCTGCTCGCGCTGGCGCTGATGCCCGTGTCCTTCGAGTTGGGCCTGGTCCTCGTCGACGGCCCGCTGCAATCGCTCATGCGATCGCTTATCAACGCGCCCGTCACCGCGCTCATGGGCTTTGACTACTACATCACCACCGGCGGCACGATCCTCGCACTATTCCTCGGCACTGCCTTGGGCGTCGCCTACGTCATGCTCATCCAGTCCTTCCGCAGGAAGATGGCCAAGGTCGAATCGAGCAGCGAAAAATACGCCAACTTCGTCAGTAAGCGCGGCAACCGCATCCTCATGTGGGTCCTCTTTGGCGGTAAGGCCAAGCTCTCTTATGCCGAACTCATGGAGCAGAAGAAAATCGGCAACCCCGTCCGCCCGCTGGGCATCGCCTTTGCCGTGCTCGTGGTCGTGCTGCTCTTCATCCTCCAGCAGTTCGCCTCCGGCCCGCTCATCACCGCACTCCTGCGCGGCCAACTCGAATCGTTCAACGGCGCCACCGTCGACCTCAAGGGCATTGACCTGGACCTCTCCAACGGTAAGCTCACCGTCGAACAACTCGCCATGGCCGACCCGGACAACCTCGAGTTGGACCTGATCCGTGCCAACCAGGTCGTCGCACAGATTTCAACCTCCGATCTCCTGCGTAAGCGCATCACGATCGATCAGATCGTCATCGACGACGCGGTGCAGGGCATCAAGCGCGATCGACCCGGCGTCTTGATCGGCAGACCACCCGAACCCATCGAGCCCACCGGCGACGGCAAGTCGCTCGAAGATTACTTCGCGCAGGCCAAAGAATGGAAAGCCCGGCTGGAGACCTACTACGACTGGTACAAAAAGCTCAAAGGCCCGCCGGCCGAGGAAGAAGCCAAGGAAGAAACCCCGCAGGATCGCCTGCGTAAGTGGGCCCAGCGCTACGGCCACGCCAACGTCCGCGCCATGCACCTGATTCAGGGCAGCCCGAGCGTGCTCGTCAAGGAAGTGACGATCAACAAACTCCGCGGCACCTGGCCCAAGGAAGAGACGCTCGACATCTACGCGACGAACCTGTCGACCCACCCCGCGCTGGCACCGGACAAACCCCGCGTCACCGTCAAGTCCAGTGCGCAGTCATTTGATATGGACCTGTCGATCGCGCCGCAGGCGATGAACGACAAGGAGAGCATCCTCAAGCTGACGCTGCGGAACCAGTCGATCGACGAAGCGCTCAAGGGCTTGGACCTCGGCAGCGACCTGTCGCTCAAGGGCGGCACCTGGCAGGCGGGCATCGACGGCGCGTGGTCAGATGTCAAAGGCCTTGATCTGCCGCTGACTTTCGTGATGCGTGACACGACGCTCCTGCTGCCGGGCATCGAGCCGACACCGGTCGAGAGCTTGCCGATCGCCTTCGGTGTCGTAGGCGAAATCGGCGCACCACAGTTCAAGCTCGACTTCAAGCAGTTGACCGACTCACTCCTGCAAAACGGCGGCAAGGCGGTGCTCAACCAGTACGTCGGCAAGGCGACGGCCGAGGCACAGGGAAAAATCAAGGACGCGATCGGCGAAGAACTCGGCGGCGAAGTCGGCTCACTCATCCAGGGTCTGCTGGGCGGCAACAAAGACAAGAAGCAGGCCGATGAGAACGGCGAGGGGACTGAAGAAAAACAAGAGCCTGACCTTAAAGACAAACTCCTCGACGGACTGTTAAACAAGAAGAAAAAAGAACAAGAGTGACAACAACCCGAAGCCGGTCCTTAGCGCAGCGAAGGTCCGGATCCGAGCCATGTCCAGCAACGAAATACCATCCGGACCTTCGCGGCGCTCAGGACCGGCTTCTTGATCGTGATTATTGATGCAATTAACCATCGGCAACATTTCGCTGCCCACCAACCTGCTGCTCGCGCCCGTGGCCGGCTACTTTGACCTGGCCAATCGCCTGGTCGTGCGCAGCGTCAAGGGCGTGCCCTGTGAACCCGGACACCTCGGCGACGGGCGCTACGACATCGGCGATGGCACGTACGGCGCGGTGGCCCTGACCTGCACGGAACTGCTTTGTCCGCAAGCGATTTTGAATGATTCGCACAAGTCCCAGTGGCTGGCGGCGACGGCCCCGGAGGATCGACCCGTGGCGATGCAGTTGTATGGGGCCGAGCCGGGCATCCTCGCCGAGGCTGCACGCTGGGCGGAAGCCCAGGGCGCCGCGATCATCGACATCAACATGGGCTGCCCGGTCGATAAGGTCACCAAGAAGAACGGCGGGAGCAAACTGCTCTGCGACCCGTCCTTTGCGGTGACGATCTGCAAGTCAGTCGTCGACGCGGTGAAGACGCCGGTGACGTGATAGATCCGCCTGGGCTGGGACGACACGCAGATCATCGCCGACTC
>JBGSTE010000522.1:0-6674 GCA_041736655.1 Phycisphaeraceae bacterium
CCTCGGTGTAGCGCGTCGTCGCGCTCGCCAGCGCATGGCGAACCAGCCGAACCGCCAGCCCCAGCCCGCGATAACGCGGATCGACAATCACCCGGCTGATGCAACGCATCTCCTGCATGAGCAGCATTGACCGCATCTTTGGCCGAAGGTGGCTGTATCGCTCAGCCAGCGCCACCTCACGTAGCCGGCAGGACAACACCGGCAGCGACTCGACCAGCACCCCAACCGTTCGCGGCGCGGGCGAGCGATGCAGGTACCGGTCTGTGGGTGTGGGCGCTGGGTCGCGGATGACCAGGATGCGGCACATCGTGGCCGGGTGCCCGGGCCGGTAGTGGTGGGCCTTGAGCGCCAGGTAGTCTTCGCGCGAGCCAGCGACGATCGGCAGTTGATCGTCGACCTGCTGCGCGCACCGGTGATGAAAGCGATGGACGAGATCAGACATGATGAGAGGCAGCAAGAAGTTGAGAGCCTTTAACAAAATGAAAAGGTGGGGCGGGCATCTTGCCCGCCATCGTGGCGCAGCCACGAGAAGAATCGAAACAGGCCTCTGGTCTATTGGCGGGCTGGAAGCCCGCCCCACCTTTTTTATTAGATGCTCTGAATCAGTTCGGCCGCTGATGAACCGAGCACAACCCGCCGGGCGCGAGATCGACCAGCACGTCCGGGTTCAGGGCTTCGAGCAGGTCGTCATGGGCGGTCGCGGCGACGAGGCAGAGGTTGGTTTGTGTGATCCATCGGCGGGTGCTTTGAGCCAGCGCGTGGGCGGTGGTGCGGTCCAGCAGTGAGCAAAACTCGTCAGCGAGTAGCACTGACCATGCCGCGTGTTGCTGCTGAGTGGTCGCAAAGGCCTGCGCCAGGCTCAGCCGGTGTCGCTGGCCGTCGGAGAGTTCGCTGGGCTTACGCAGCATCACGGCCGCATCATTAAGCCCGGCCAGGCTCAGCCAGCGGCAGACCCTTTCAAGCTCGATCGCTGGCGCATCGTCATCGTCTTCACACGTCGGCTTGGCCAGCGCATCGACCAGCGGCAGATCGGGCAGGGCTGGCAAAAGATCGAGGCTGACGATGCTTGGCGATGAGTCGCTGGTTTGGTTTGATTCGCAGAGAGATTGTTTGATGCGTCGCAGGAGGGTTGACTTGCCTCCGCCGGAGACGCCGGTGATGAAGATGATTTGTCCGGGTGCGAGGGTGAGGTGGATCGGTGGGATGATGAGTTGTTCGTCAGCGTGATCCAGCGAGAGGCCGAAGGTGGCGGCGATGTGCAGCGATCTCGGCGTGATCATCGCGCAGGACTTGACGCTGGCCTGAAGTGAGAGGGTGAGTGTCATGCGTGGTTTGGCTTAGGAAGTGTGTGAGATGCGGACTTCTCGGGAGCGGACTTCCCGGGAGGGCGAGGCTCCTGCCGAGCCGCAAGTCGCAGAATCTTCGCGGCCCGGCAGGAGCCTCGCCCTCCCACAAACCTCCTTCTCACACGCGTGCTCAGGGCTGGGCGTTGTCTTGCAGGTCCTGGACACGGGCGAGGGTCTGGAGTGTGGCCGCATCGCAGCGGATGCGGTGCAGGGTCGAGTCGGTGAGCTTGGCGGTTTCGCGGAGTGATCGGCCCTGGACAAAGAGGAAGTTGGCGGTGCGGCGCATGGGCTTGGGCAGGCGGTTCTGATGCAGGACGGTGAAGCGGAACTCGGGGCTGGTGATGCGTCGGGTCAGGCGTTCGATGCGTCGGTTAATCGCGTGGGCGCTGCGTCGGCTGCGACGGGCCAGGTCTGCGACTGTCAGGCCGTCGGCAAAGCGCCTTTCGAGGAGTAGCCGGTCCTCGTCGGGCAGGGCCTGCGCCAGGCGCACGATCTGCTCGGGCTGGTAACGGGTCTGGGTCCGGCGGTGTAGGTTGGTCGCGGTGGCCTGCGATTCGTACAGGGCCATGGTGATTCTCCGGAGGTGGGGCTTGACTTATTTGCAAGTAAGGTGTATGTTAGGTATTAAACCGTGTTTTTGGCGATTTGTCAAGGCTTTTTTCAATGCGTATTGAACTTTTTCGGGGCAAGAGGACCGTGAGATGGAATCATCGCTGGGCGTCTTACTGCGACAACTGCGGCGGACCCGCAAGTTCACCCTCGCCGGGCTGGCGGACCGGGTTGGGGTCACGCCCGGCTACCTGTCGATGATCGAGAACCACCGGGTGGACAACCCGCCCTCGATGAAGGTGGTGGTTCGTCTGGAGGCGGTGTTGGGGGTGACCGATGCCCGGCTGTGCCGTGCCGCGCAGTGGGAGCGGACGCCCGGGCCGATCCGTGAAGAGCTCGAGCGTTCTCGCTTGCAGCGTTCGTCGGCCGCGTTGCCGGTGACGACTGTTCCATTGATCAACAAGGTCGCGGCCGGCTACCCCAGCAGCTTCACGGACCTGGGCTATCCCGCGGGGGTCGGCGACAGCGTCGTGGTCGTGCCGGGGTACACCGGGGTACACGGGGGCAACGACCCGGACGCCTTTGCCGCCACCGTCTGTGGCGACTCGATGCTGCCGGAGTACCGGGCCGGGGACATCGTTGTTTTTTCGCCCCTGGCGGATGTGATCGATGGCAGCGACTGTTTTGCTCGGCTGGAGCCGGACCATGAAAGCACCTTCAAGCGTGTTTACTTTGAAGCGGGTCAGGAGCGGATCCGCCTTCAGCCGCTGAACCCCAGCTACGCGGCACGGGTTGTTGATCGCGAGCAGGTGGCCGGGCTGTTCCGCGCGGTGTGGCGGATGAGCCGGCTTTAAAACGTGTGCGAGAACGATGTTTGTGGGAGGGCAAGGCTCCTGCCGAGCCGCAAGTCGCAGAAGATTCACGGCTCGGCAGGAGCCTCGCCCTGCCGAGAAGTCCGCTCTTGCTGTCGCAGTCAACTCGCCCCCGACCTCTGTGTGTGTCACGGCGGCGAGGGCGGATGTTTAAGCCATGTCTTGCGCGCTGGTGCGCACAACGATGCGGCGCTATCGCCACGGACGTGTTGGCATCGCGTCCGTCGGGTTTGAGCGAGCGTTTTTTGAGTCAGGTGCGAGCGTTTTTGCGCGCCAACCATGCGCACGGAAATAGGTTAATCCGGATTAACCCATCGCGCGGATCGGGCGGGCGTTACAGCGAAAAACCCGCGTTTCGCCGAGGTTTTCAGCCCGGTTGCGATTAACCCTCAACGCCGGGCCGACGATAGCCATCGGACAGAACTTCGCGGGGTTGGGAACCAGCGACCATGAATCATCGAGACAGTCATCCGATCCAGACGCTGCACTTGAACGATAAGGACAAGGCCAAGTTGCTGTTGGCAATGGAGGAGTCGGCAACGGCGACGGCGGGTCAGGACAATCGTCGGCTGCGCGTGCCGTGGATGCGGCACGACGTCACGCTGACGCTCATCAGCGACACGGGGACGCTTTTGCAACTGGCGGTGATGGGCCGAAACCTCGGCCGATGGGGCGCGGCCCTGGTGCACGGGCGCTATGTCTACCCGGAGACCCGCTGCGAGCTGCACCTGTGCGCGCTCGACGGCGGCTGGCACGCGCGGGCGGGTGTGATCCGTCACGTTCGGCATGTGCAGGGGCTGGTCCACGAGCTGGGCGTGAACTTTGACAGCCCGATCGACCTGAGCAATTTTGTCCCGCTGACACCCGAGCAGGAAACACGCCACCTCAAGGAACTGGCCGACGACCTGCCCAAGGACGACGGCGGGCTGGTGACGCAGCTCGTGAGCCGGGTGCTGGTGGTGGACGACTTTGCCAGCGACCGCAAGCTGTACGGCCACTGGCTTGGCCGGGCGGGCATGGCAGTGACGACGGTCGGCGACGGCAAGGGCGCGCAGGACCGCCTGAATGAAACGCAGTTTGACCTGATGATCGTTGACCTTCGGCTGGGCAAAGAGAGCGGGCTGGACCTGATCCGGCTGGCGCGCAGCTCGAGTTTTGTTGCGCCGATCCTGGTGGTGACGGCGGACAACGACGCGAACATTAAAGCCAGCGCGATCGCGGCCGGCGCCAATGGTCTACTGGTCAAGCCCTTCACGGCCGAGGAACTGGTCGAAACCGCGCATCAGTTGATGGGCATGAGTGTCGACCGGGTCAAGGAGCCGATCTACTCCGCGTGCAACAACGACCCGGAGATGCGGCCGCTGCTGACCGAGTTCACCCGCGGGCTGGGCGCACACATGGACCGCCTGCGTGAGGCCAACGCCCGGCACGACTACGAGACGCTGGACGCGATCGCGTGGATGCTCAAGGGCGCGGGCAAGGGCTACGGCTTTGATGAGATCACCGACAAGGCGGCCGCGGTGCTCTATGAACTCAACGAAGGCGCGGCGGACATGGAACGCATCCGCCAATCGGCCAACGAACTGTTGAGCGTGCTCAACCGCGTGAAGATGCGCTGATCGGCGAAATTCATTCAGGGGGACAGGCATTCTTGCCTGTCAGCAGGCCCAAGGCCTGATTCAATGCATGATTCGGCCTGATCGATCGACAGGCAAGAATGCCTGTCCCCCTGCAAAGACGATGCGCTGATCAAGCTCACCGTCTTCCGCGCTTGGGCGGGCGCTTCTTCATCGATGATGAGCCCTTGCGCTTGGAGACCTTGCCGGCCTTGCGGTTCTTGTTGTTGCGCGGCACCTGATCAGTCGCGGCGTCACGGCGGGGCTTCTTGTCCAGCGACTTGTCGGGAGACTTCTCTTTGCCCTCGGGCTGCTGGCGCTTGGGCTTGCGGTCGTCGAGGATGACCAGCTCCATCTGTCGGCGGGACAGGTCGATGTTCGCGATGCGGACGGTGAACCGGTCGCCGATGGTGATCGTCAGGCCCGATCGCTGGGCGACGAGCCCGCCGGTGGTGGGGTTGAATTTCCAGCGGTCGGCCTTGTCGCCGGGCAGGTCGGTCAGCCGTACAAACCCGTCGACCAGATAACGATCGATCTCCAGGAACGCGCCCTGCCCGGTGACGCCGGTGACGGTCGCGCCGAAGTCTTCACCCAGTCTCCCGGACAAGAGCTGCAGCACGAGGAACTTCCGCAGTTCGCGTTCGGCATCGGAGCTGTTGCGTTCGGTCGTCGAGCAGTGTCGGCCGATCTCGTTGAGCTGGTCTTCGCCGGGTACGCGCGGGTCTTGTTTGACGGCCCGGCCGACCTGCCCCAGCGCCTTGCCGCGCAGGGGCTTATTCGTATCGCCGAACTTCTCGCGCTGCGTGTCGATGACGGCGTTGAGCGCGCGGTGGACGATGAAGTCGGGGTATCGGCGGATCGGGCTGGTGAAGTGCGTGTAGTGCTCGCTGGCCAGCGCGAAGTGACCAATGGGCAGCGGCGCGTACTCGGCCCGGCTCAAGGTCTTGAGCACCGCCATGTGCACCGCGTGCTGGGCGGGCGTGTCGCGGACCTTGTCGAGCAGCCACTGCAACTCCTTGCGCGATGGCGTGGCGGGGATATTAAAGCCCGCGACGCGCGCGAAGGTTCGCAGGTCCTTGAGGCCGTGGGCATCGGGGTCCGCGTGGACCCGGCGGATCATCGGGATGTTCAGTTCGTGGAAGAGTCGGGCGGCGGCCTCGTTGGCCTCGACCATGAACATCTCGATGAGCTTGTGGGTGTAGGCGTTGTCTTCCGGCTGGGCGTCGGTGACGTGGCCGGCGTCGTCGAAGATCAGCTCGACTTCCGGCAGGCCCAGCACGATCATGCCCTGGCCCAGTCGGCGCTCGCGGATCGTTCGGGACAGCTCGTTCATCAGCTTGAGCGACTGGATCAGGGCGCGGGGGTACTTCGGCTCGCTCTTGCAGTGCTTGTGCGCTTCGCGGATGTCGTCGTCGATCAGCGCCTGCGCTTCGAGATAAGTGAGGCGCTTGGCCGAGCGGATGACGGACTTGGCAAAGCGCGAGCCGAGCACGTTGCCGTCCTTGTCGTAGGTGATGAAGACGGACTTGGCGAAGCGGTCGACGCCTTCCTGCAGCGAGCACACGCCGTTGGAGAGGACCTCCGGCAGCATGGGGATGACGCGCTTGGGCAGGTAGGTCGAGTTGCCTCGGCTGTAGGCCTCGCGGTCCAGCGCCCCGCCGGGCTCCACGAAGTGGGCCACGTCGGCGATGTGGACGCCCAGTTCCCATGCCGCCTCGCCGCCGTCCTGGAGGCGCTGGATCGAGATCGCGTCGTCAAAGTCCTTCGCGTCCGGCGGGTCGATGGTGCAGATGAGCATCTGACGCAGGTCCTCGCGGTCGGCGGGGATCGTGTTGGCCGTGCCTTCCATTTTCTGCGAAGCGGCGCGGGCCTCGGCGAGGACTTCCTTTTCAAACTTGTCCGCCAGGCCGTAGGCCCGCATCACCGACCGTGTCTCCACGTCCGGCAGGCCCGACTCGCCGAGGACTTCGACGATGACGCCCTCGGCCAGTTCGTTGCGCTTGGCGTCGGGGTAGTCGAGGATATCGACGACGACCTTGTCGCCGACCTTGGCGTTGCTGGACTGGGCGTCGCGGATGACGATTGGCTGGGCGATGGCTCGGCCGTCGACCTGCACGAGGTAGGTCTTGCCCTTGAGGCTCAGCGTGCCGACGAACTGCCGGTCGGCGCGCTGGATGATTTCGACGATCAGGCCGGTGAAGGGCGAGCGGCCACCGCCGGCCCTTCCGCGTTCGCGTCGGACCTTGGCGCGGACGCGGTCGCCGTCCATCGCGTCTGATGAGTTGCCCGGC
>JBGSTE010000656.1:0-13912 GCA_041736655.1 Phycisphaeraceae bacterium
CGTCGGCGTGCAGGCGGTCGAGGCTGGCCGGGCCGGCAAAGGCCGGGTCATCACGCGCCGCGACACTGATGCCGTCGGCGACGACCTGCTGCTCGTGATCGGCCTGAATGGAGGTCCACTGCGGGACGGTCGGGCCAAAAAGCGTCAACAGCGGCGTGCCCAGCGAGGCGGCGAGGTGGCGCGGGCCGGTGTCGTTAGTCACGAGCATCCGGCTGTGGGCGATCATGGCCTTAAGTAGGTGCAGGTCCGTGCCCAGTTCGGGCAGGTCCAGGACAGGCACGGTCGATCGCTCGCAGAGCTGCTTGACCGCGTCGCGCTCGCCGATCGTGCCGGTGACGACGGGCGTCACGCCGAAGCGATCGACCATCATCTCGCAGAGGTGGGCCATGCGTCGCGGCGACCACTGCCGGACACGGGCAGGTGCCCCGGGATTCAGCAGCATGATCTCCTGCCGCGCCAGGTCGATGCCGGCCAGCGCCAGACGCTGACGCAACTGCTCAACCGACTCTGGTCGCACCTGCTGATACATCGTAGCGCTGGGGTTGACCGCGCCCAGGTAACGCGCGATGCCCAGGTACTTGTCGATCGTCGGCACGGGCACAAACGAGCCGCGATGCCGACGCGGAATCAGCCGATCCGTCAGCAGCGCCCCCCGCCCATCACGCTCGTAACCGATCCGCCTCGGCACGCCCGCCACCGCCGCCAGCGCAGCAGCCTTGAACGTGTCCGGCAGGATCACCGCCAGATCAAAATCACCACGCGAGAGCCGACGGCCCAGCCGGATCAGCGACGCCCGGCCACGCGACTTCTTTGCTGTATCGCCCACGCGCAGACGCTTACGGATCGACAGCACGCGATCAACACTGTCAAGCCCATACAGCACCGGCCGAAGCTTACGCTTGATCAGCGCGGTGATGCGTGCGTCGGGGTAGATTTCGCGCAGCGCCTGCAGCGTCGCGGTGGCCATGACCGACTCGCCTAAGAGCGAGGGCATCAGGACCAGCAGGTGCTTAGGCGGGTTGTTGTGTTTGGATTCTTTCATCGCCCGTACAGCAAAGTGGATATCGAAAGCAGTTGTGCCACGACCCCCGCGCCCAGCCAGCGGAGGAACAGGCCATCGTCAGCATTACCCATGAACAACCCGCCGAGCAGGCAGATGATCGCCACCAGTTGCAGCGCGACCGCGATGATCGTCAGGAACGAAAAATCCTGCGTCGCGGCGCGCTGGGTCCGCAGCTCCTGCAGGATCAGCCGCAGCGTCTTATCTGTGCCCGCTTCGGCGACAACGCCCTCAGCCTGGGCCTGCTTCTTACGCTCGATCGCCTGGCGGATGTTTTCCGGGATCTCGACCGGCTCGGCGGCAACCGTTGCAACTGCCGGCGCTGAAATCGCTGCTGGCGAAGTCGCAGCTACTGCTGCCGTTGCTACTGCTGCTATTGTTGATGTTGCTGCTGCTGGCGATGCATCTTCTGCGACACTGGCGACTGCACCACCGGGCACTGGACCCGCAGCCGACTCACGCTGCGCACGCTTACGGAAGGGCATCGCGACGATCGGCTTCTCGTCCTCCTGCGGCACCGGCGCGCCCCAAGGCCGAAACGCGCGGGCACCGGTCAAGGTCGCTTCCGGCTCTCTGGACCCTGCGGGCTTGGCACGCGCGACCTGGATCTTGGCGATCTTCTCCGCGTCCCACTTGCGTGTCGGCTCGTCAGCACGCTTGTGTTCGTGCGATTCCATGCGTGGCTGCTGCGCGATCAGCCGCGCCGCCTGCACCAGGCCTACCGCATAAAAGTCAGGCCCCGCCGGTCGATCCGCATCCGCCGCCTCGGACGTCACGCCCGGCAACTGCGACGGGTCCACCGGATTGAGCCGATCCGCATCCGGCCGAAGCAAGATTGTCCGCACCCCCGCCGCGTGACCCGCCTGCACATCCGCCAGCTCGTCGCCGATCATCCAGCTCGACGACAGATCAAGCTGCATCTCCTGGGCCGCCTGCTTGAGCATGCCCGGCTTGGGCTTACGGTTAGCGTGGTCCTTCTGATACTGCTTCACGCTGCCCGTGGGGTGATACGGGCAGTAATAAAACGCATCGATCACCCCGCCGTTGGCCGTCTTATTGACCAGCTCCGCCACGCGCGCGTGCAGCGCGTGCACATCCTCCTCCGTCAGCTTGCCCCGCGCGACGCCTTCCTGGTTGGACACCACCACGATCCGATACCCCAGCCCCCGCAGCGAAGCGATCGCCGGCGCCGAACCCTGGATCAGCGTCACCCCCGACAGGTCGGTCAGGCCGCTGGTGTCATGGGTGATCGTATTGTCAAGATCAAGAAAGACAGCCGGGTGCATCAACGTATTGTATAGGCTCCGAGGCGCAAGGGACGAAGCCCGTTTCCTGAATCAAAAAGCTAAAGGCTAACGGCTAAAAGCTAACTGCTCCCCCCTCACACCCGCTGCTTCGCCAATTCGCTCTCGATCAGCCGGACCGCTTCCTCGATCGCTTCGTCAAGCCGGTCGTTGATGACCGTGTACTTGTAAATCCCCAGCTCGTGGGCCAGCTTCATCTCGCCCCTTGCGCGGGAGTAACGCTTCTGGATCGTCGCCTCGTCCTCACGCTTACGCTCGTGCAGCCGGGCGAGCAGGTCCGCCTCGCTCGGCGGCTCGATGAAGATCCCAATCGCCTCCGGCCGACGCGCCTTGACCTGCTGAGCCCCCTTGACATCGATCTCCAGGATCACCGTCTGACCCTCCGCCAGCGCCTCCTCCACCGCCTCGGCCGGCGTGCCGTACCAGTTGTCATACACCTGAGCGTATTCGAGCATCTGCCCGAGCTTGACCAGATCCTTGAACTCGCGCTCGCTGACGAAGTGGTACTGCTGGCCATCGATATCGCGCGGGCCCATCGGCCGCGTCGTCATCGACACGATCAGGTTCGCCTTTAATCGCCGGACCAGCTCGTGCGTGATCGAGCTCTTGCCCACCCCCGAAGGCCCGGAGACAATCACCAACAGTCCGTGATTTTCTTTGCCGTGCGCGTCGGGCATAACACGATCACTTCCAACAGTTGCTCCTGCCATCGGCAGAGCATAATCGATCCGGCGAGGTCTATCGCCCCGACACCAGCGACAGCGTCGCCATCCGCACCGCCAGCCCATTGGCCACCTGGTCCAGGATCACCGAGTTGGGCCCGTCCGCCACCGCAGACTCGATCTCCAGCCCGCGGTTCATCGGCCCCGGGTGCATCACCACCACATCACCCTTCGCACGCTTCATCCGCGCCTGCGTCAACCCGTACAGCGTCGTGTACTCACGCTGGCTCGGGAACGCCGGCCCAGACAAGCGCTCAAACTGCACCCGCAGCATGTTCACCACGTCCACCCTCGGCAGCACCGCGTCCAGATCGTAACTCATCTCGCAATCAAGACCCTCAAAGGCCGAGGGCACCAGCGTCGGCGGCCCCACCAGCACCACCTTGGCACCCAGCTTCGTCAAACAATGCGCGTTAGACCGCGCCACCCGCGAGTGGCCGATGTCGCCGACAATCGCCACCGTCAGCCCCGTAAAGTCAAACGTATCGTCTCGGCCAAGCCGCTTGGCGATCGTGAACGCATCCAACAGCGCCTGCGTCGGGTGCTCGTGCTGCCCGTCGCCCGCATTCACCACCGAGCACGCGATGTGCTTAGCCAGTTGGATCGCCGCCCCGCTCTGGCTGTGCCGGCAGACGACGATATCCACGCCCATTGCCTCGATGTTGCGCGCGGTGTCGACGAGCGTCTCGCCCTTGCTGACGCTCGAACCCGAGGCCGACATGTCCAGCACATCCGCCGACAACCGCGTCGCCGCCAGCCGAAAGCTCGCCCGGGTCCGCGTCGAGTCTTCATAAAAGAGGTTGACCACGACCTTGCCATGCAGGTCCGCGTTCTTCGGCAGCGCCCGGCTGGTCGACACCCCCTCATACCCCTGAGCCTTACGCAGCAACAGCCGAATCTCCCCCGCCGAGATCGGCTCGATCCCAACCAGATGCCGATGCGGCCAGGCAGCCTCACCCCGCAAAACAGTCCCAGCATCCTCACGCGTCTTGGTCATACAACCATCTTAACGTGGAGTAAGAACGACGACAGGCCTGACTCCCAACACCATAACAAGCTTGCCGATACGTTGAACAAGTTGCACATGCAAAACGCACTGACCCCAAATGAATCTTGCCTGACACGATCGCGCACCTCACGCCCCATGCGACGGGTGGCCGGGTTGGAGGCTCGGTGAAGAACCCGGAACGAACAAGGTATACTACGTACCTGGTCACAGCATGCCGCACGCACGGCAGTCCCAACGACTCCGCAAGCTTCGGCAGGCGTTGGGCGTCGAAGTTTGCAAAAACTTGGAGCAACCTGGCGATGAACCTATTCAGACACTTTATTCCGGGACGTCGAAAAGCCTCCATCCCGGCCACCCACCGATAATTGAGGCAATAATTATGTGTGATCTCATATTTGAGGGGCAACTTGCAACAGCTTTGTGGTGTCGGGAATATTTTCTAAATCCATCACATTCTGTGTGTTTTGTCACTGTTGCCGAAGAGGCTCCACTGCCGAAATGCCCTGACCGACTCTGGCGCGCATTAATATGGCATAAGGGGCTAGAAACACATCAATATGACAAATATCTCGCTGCTTCCTTGGAAGGAAGTAGTGTTAGATGGGTGGATGATAAGTATGGCAATCACATCGAGTGTACAGAAGCAGAATTCCCATTACTTATCAATAAATCAAAGGAATGCGTGACAAGTATGAAATGATATCTCTATTTTAAGAAAACTTAAGTATATAGTAAATCGAAAGTGACAATAATATGCAAGATTCTATGGCAACCTGCCCCACCCCGCCGCCCGGCGCGTTGCTTGCGGGGTTCACGACCGAGTACGACCCGGCGTCGAACAAGCTCAATCGTCAGCAATCATCTGATAAGAGCGACCGGCAAAGGGGATGTTGATCTGACGAACCGCCGGGTCCGGGCTGCCCATGACAAAACTCAGGTCCCCCAGAGCCTGCACCGACCCGTCCACGAAGGCGTAATTCACGTCGTACCGCCTGGCCGCGCCTGTCGCGCTTGGCATGCTGTAGACCGCGACCCACGCAGACTGCGAAGACACGATCTCCCGGGTCCCGGACACTTTCGTGTCGCCATGGGCGGTCTCGATGGCCGGGCCTGCGCTGTAATACGGGCTCGGGTTAAACAAATCCAGATCCGCGACAAGAACACGCGACTTGATCGGCTGACCGGTATTCCGATCGGTCCATCTCCAGTACCCCTGCTCCAGCCGCTCGACTCCCACCACATTCTTACCGACCGCATACGCCGGGTCGCCGCCCAGGCCCCAGAACTGCGAGTAGTTCGAGTACAAGTAGCCGAGATTGGCCGCTTCAATCGCAGCAATATCCTGAATCTCGATCGGGTTCGCCGGCGCCAGCGGACACCGGTGATAGCGGATGTCCTCGCTATAACCCGCCCAGAAGTTGAAACTCGGCCGAAGCGAGCCGGACTTGGCGATCGCGATCGCTTCGTTGGCGTTGCCCCAGGCATCGGCCGCCTTTCGCAGGGCCGTCATATCGTCCTTGAAGTCCGCCGACCCCGCAGTCAGCACGACCGCGTTCTGGTGAAGGTTGACCTTGCACTGCACCAGCGCCGCCGACTTACGCGCCTCGCTCAGCACCGGAAGCAGGATCGCGATCAACAGCGCAATGATCGAAATGACCACCAGCAGCTCGATCAGCGTAAAGCCCCTTCGCATCACATCCGCTCCAGTTCGGCTGCTCAACCTGTCTCACTCTCATCAAGCACCCAAACGACTCAACCTCCAGTCTACCACACCCATCAGCCAAACCCATGCAAAACTCACTCACGCCGCTTCATCCAAACCACGCCCTCACCGCCCAACCCCATCACCCTGTCACGGCCCGCAACAAAACTGCCGTTTGTCGCCCCACGCGTCACTTTGTACTTCGCCCTTGCGGGGCTCATGCGTGTTGTGTGGACTGCTGCGGGTTACGGGAGCGCGATATTGTGATACACCTCCTGCACGTCATCGTTCGCTTCGAGCATCTGCAGTAGCTTCTCGAACGTCATCAAATCTTCAGTGTCCAGCGTCTTGGTGGTCTGCGGGATGAACGTGATCTCCTGCACGTCCAGTTCAACGCCCGGCATCGCTTCGAGCACCGCCGTCTTGGCCTTGTAGAACTCCGCGGGCGGGGTGAACACCGTGATGACGCCGTCCTTGCTCTCGATGTCTTCGACGGCGACGTCCGCGGCGAACAGCGCCTCCATCACCTTCTCCTCCTCGCCCTTGAATGAGAAGACCGCCAGGTGGTCGAACGACATCACCACCGACCCGCTGGCGGCCAGCTTGCTGCCCGCTTTGACAAAATAGTTGCGGACCTCGGCCACCGTGCGCTGGTTGTTGTCGGTCAGGCAATCGACAATGATCAGCGAGCCGCCGGGGCCGAACCCCTCATAACGCACGGATTGGAAGTCTTCGCCGCCCTTGCCAGCGGCTTTCTGGATCGCCTTGTCAATCACGTGGGCGGGAACATTGTCCTTCTTGGCCTTCTCGACGAGGCTGCGCAGGAGCGGGTTGGCTTCCGGGTCGGGGACACCGTTCTTGGCCGCAGCGTACAACTGCTTGCTGTATTTGGAAAACAGCTTTGAGTTCTGGGCCGCGGTCTTGAAGATCGAGTGCTTGCGTCTTTCGAATGCTCGTCCCATACGCGTCCTACCTTTCTATTCTCCGGACGAACCGGAGATACCTTTGATGAAAAGTATGACATCGTAACAACGGCGGGAACAGTCGGTATTGATGCGGCGTTGGCTGGTGACTTCGGATGATTTTTGCACCAGTCGTTGATGTTGACAAGGGTGAAATGGAGGGCTGTACCCTCGTCGCGCGAGAGGCTGTAGGTGGAGCGGAGTGGCTTCGGGTGTAAGCACTGGTCGATGGGCTTAGAAACAGTGACCGGGTCATGATGGCATGGCGTGGCGGATGCGGACCGTGACGGACTGGCCGACGCGTTTAACGGTCAGGATGAACGGGGGGATCAACTCGGCGTCGAGTGTGAGTAGTTGCCTGACGCTGTCGATGGTGGCCTGCGGGGCGATATGACCCGGGCGGAGATGGACGATGCCGATGTAGGGTGCGCCGGCCTGGATCGCGAGCATGCCGAAGTCCGCATCGTGGGTGAAGATCACCCTCCCATGGGAAACGGCATGGGCGAGGATGCTCGCATCGTCTTCGCCGGACCATCCGGACTGTTGTACATCGATGATGTCAAACCCCGCACCGCGCAGGAACGAGACAACATCGGCATGGATGTTCTGATCGGCCAGGAGCGGGAAGTCGCTGAGCTTCAAGCGACATCCGAGTTCAGGTAGATGTCATTTTTAAGCGACTGGGCCGCGAAACCGACGGCTTGGCACACGTCCTCTTCGGAGAGGAAGGGGTAATTGCGAACGATGTCGGCGATGGAGCCGCCAGAGGCGATGAGTTCCAGGATGAACTCGACGCTGATGCGTGTTCCCTTGATGATCGGCTTGCCGCCAAGGATGGCCGGGTTGTAGGCGATGCGATCAAACATGGGGGTTGCCTTGTGAATTGCGTCCGTGTCCACCGGAGTGGTTGATACCACTATTTTAGCACGATCCACTGTCGTCGCCTACAAACGGTTGCGACCTTGCGTGAGAATCGGTTTGGGGGTGTTGTCCACGGGCAATGTCGCTTGTTTTAAAGTTGAATCATGCCACCGCTGACGAACCCAATGACGATGTACAGGGTTCTGAAGATGGGGCGAATCCGGGCAGAATGAATTCGGGACTTCCTTGACTTCCTTGACTTCCGGGACTTCCGGGACTTCCGGGGGATATTCCGGGGGCCCCGCGCGTCACTTCGTACTTCGCCCTTGCAGGTGCCAGCATCCCCGGCCGGGCCGCGACCTCTTCCAGCCATCGATCCTTCAGCTCCCGCGCAAAGGCCTCCTGCACCGGGTCAAACTTCTTCTTCATCTGCCCCAGCTTCTTCCTGGCCAGTTTCAACTGCTTTGCCAACTCCGCCGCCGCGTCCTTGTCCTGCCGCGCTGCATCAACCGACCCCTGCCCAGCACCCGCAGCCGCATGCGTCCCAAACCGCAACCCCCCGAACTGCACCAACTGCACCCGCGGCACCGCTTTACCCTTGCCTTTCTCCCTGTCCCCTGATCCCTGACCCCTGCCCCCTTTCTTGTCCCTGGCCCCTTTGCCCTGCCTCGATCCTCGCCCCTCGCCCTCACCCTTCTCCTTCACCGCCTTCTCCAGCCGACCGACCTCACTCTCCAACATCTTCACCTCCTCACCCACCGCCGGCCCCTCCGGCAGCACCACCGGCTTCGCATCGCTCCAATGCGTCCCCGGCGGGATCGGCAGCACGATCCGATCCTCACCCATCGCCCCCGCATTCGTCATGCTCGGAAACCAATAAGGCGTCTCGCTGTCCCCCTCCCTGATTCGTTTCTGCCAGAAAATATGCATCCTCCCCCGGAACTTACCCTGCTCATCAAAACCCTTGCGCCGCCCGCCCCCCGTCCGGAACGCCAACGGCACAAAGCCCATCGCCTCCCAGAACTTGTTCGCACTCAAATCCTGCGCACACCAGCAGCAGTACAGCCGACACCCATACGCCGATCGCTCAAACTGCGCCTTGAGCAGGTTCGCCCCCACCAACCCCCGCTGCATCCCAGGGGCCACGTTCAACTGATAAATAATCCCCAGCTCATCCCGCTTGAGATAACGATCGACACCGATCAGGTAGCCGATGGGGGTTGGGTGTTGGGGATTGGGTGTTGGGGCCATGCCTTGAGGTGGGATAGGCGTCCCGCCTGTCGTTGCCTTAGGTGGGGTGGGCATCTTGCCTGTCGTTGCCTTTGGTGGGGTGGGCATCTTGCCCGCCGTTCGGGCGCAGCCCGAATCTTCTTCCCCAACCCCTAACCCCCAATCCCCAACCCCCATCGCCTCCGCAACGAGCACATTCCCCTTGGCGATATGCCCCTTGATCGCCCCTTCAAACATGAACCCCACCGCCTTGTTGTGCAGCTTCTGCAAGCGATCAATAAACCCCACATCCCCCAATACCCCAGGCCGAATCCGGATCCCCTGCCGCGCCCCCGGCAGCACCGGCAACGTCCACTGAACCCGATCAGTCTCGTGAAGAATCATGTCATTCATCGTAAAACCCTCAGAAAAGTAGAATCGTAGGAAAGCATAAAATCAGAAAATAAGGCATATTTTAACCGCAAAGGCGCAAAGGCGCTAAGGAAGGCAGTGGGTTCAGGAAATAAAACAAAAAAAACAAAACAATAATCGCCTTGTATCTGTGCAATCTGTGAAATCTGTGGCTAAAAGGCCTTCCTGCCTTACTTTGCGCCTCTGCGCCTTTGCGGTAAAGAATCCCCGCCCCCAAAATCCGACCCCAACAGGCCTCCCCATCAGGATCGTTTGATACATCCCTGAAAACAAACTACGCCGCCATCGACACCCCGCCGAAGCCTACCCAGGTCCGCATCGGCTGCGCCGCCGGGCCCGATTCGTCGCGGTTGTTACGCCAGAAGGCCGTGAACCACACCGAGCTGCCCCCCGGCACGGTCGCCGGCACCTGCACCTGCACCAGCGTCTTCTTCACGTTGCCCTCAAACTTCCAACCCGCGATATCCGTCGGCGGCTCGGCCCCCACATACGTGAACAACGTCGCACCCACCACATACTCCGGCCGCGCCCGCACAGGCGACTCGGTATTCTGCAAGCGCAGCGTCACCGTATGCCCCAACACCGAAACAAACTCGATCCCCGGGGCCGAACTGGGCACCGGCACCGGCGACGGGTCAGTATCCTTCACCGTGATCCGCAGCATCACCCGCTTGGTATCGTCCATCTCCGGGTAGGCCTGGCAGATGTTCACATACTCCCGCGTGATCGCGATCAATTCCGCCTTGCGCAGGTTCTTGTCCTGCACCGTGGCCGGCGTGCGCAGCGTCGTCTGCTGACACTGATCGTACAGATCCGCAAAGGCCGCATACGCCGTCGCATACGCCGTCGCCTGCGTTGCTGTCAACCCATAGCCCGTCGGGTTCGCCCCGATGAGCGTGTTGAAGTTCATCGCCCACTCCCGCAGATCGCCCTCTCGCGTTGGTAGATACGTTCGACTCATAAGCCATCCTTTCAAGATGTGGCTCAATCAGCGGAAACCCCCGGCAGTCTGCCGGAACAAGGCCCCGCCACCCAAATCGCTATCGTCCGCCGCAAACGCTCAGTTCAGCACAAGCGCTACAACCGTTAAAATACAGCGGAAAATCAGGGCAAAGTGGATCATCACCCCCATGAAAACGCAATTTATCGGCCATCGCAAACGATCAAGCCCCCACACCGCGCGCGCTGAGCCGTCCAGCACGCGCGCTACACCGCGCAGCGCACGCGATACACCGCCCATCGAGCGCGCTAAGCCACGTATCGAGCGCGATGAGCCACCTATCGAGCACGCGACATACTCCAGCGTGCGCGATGTAGGACGCATCGCGCCCGCTTAACCCCGCATCGCGCGTGATCTGCCACCCCTTGAGCGCGATACGGTTCCCATCGCGCGTTAAACTGGTTGCTTCGCGCGCAAGACTCGGCCTCAGCGCGCACAGATAGAGTCTATCCCCAAACGATTACGCCCGTTCGTTGCGTAGGCTCAACTACCCGAACAATGTATTGATAGACTTGCACCAGATATTTTAATCTTGTACAATACAGGGAGTGAACTACACTGAGAACAACAGTTACAATGACACACATTAATCTAGGGGGCCATATGGCAAAGCGAAGAGTTTTCATCAGTTTCCATCACGCGAATGAACAAAGGGTTGTAAACGATTTTATTAAAACTTATTCAGATGACTACGAAGTTTTCACCGATGGGTCACTTGAGCGCGCTGCTGATAGTACAGACGTGGATTACTTGGCGCGTGTCTGTCGGGAGAATATTGACGGTACAAGTGTTACAATTGTGATGATTGGTACCGAAACAGGTAAGAGGAAGTTTGTTGACTGGGAGATTCACTATACCCTCGATAAAAAGCATGGTTTGGTTGCAATCTCTAGACCTGGGCTTAATGACTCAGACGCAACTTTACCTTCAAGACTACTCGATAATCGCAAATCTGGTTACGCAAAATGGTACACATATCCTACATCTGCACAATCTCTCAAAAATATGATTGATGAGGCGTTCAACGCAGATAAGACGAAAATTAACAACAGCCGAGACAAGATGAAGCGAAATGGGTAAGAAGTCTTTTGAAGGTGTGATGTCTAGGATCAAGCAGCATTTGCTGCGCTGGTATGGACAGCTAATAATTTGCGTAGCTACAGGTGTCATACTTGGACTTTCAGTATTTGCAATTGCGATTCAAGAGGGCTGGGCTTATTTTGCTACGCTCGGCTTAGCGTGTGGAGTAATACTTTTCCTTGTCCTGATTATCCTCAATCGTTACAAGGCCGAGTACTCTCTTACTGACATAAAGATTGCGCCCCCAGGCTTAGGTGAAGTTACTTTTACGGTAAATAAGCTTTACAAACAAGCTGCATGGAAGATTTTCATTGAGTGTACTACTCGTATCGCAACTCAACCATTGAATCAGGATAGTGGAATTCTGCGAGAAGCATTAACTTCACTTCACAACCTTTTTACTACTGTTCGCAGTCTACTGCGAGAAATATCGCCCACTCCGCTAACAACTGGATGGACCGTTGAACTTCTCGCGGTGCGCCTACTCAACGATGAACTTCGCCCTTTTCTCTCCAAGTGGCATCTTAAACTAACTCAACACGAAAAAACCTCAGAAGAGACTTGGGTTCATGAAGCAGCGTTTCGCCAGGAACTTGAGGACCTCCGGATTAGGGTAATCGAATACGCGAAATCCTTTGCTGAAATTTCAGGCGTAGAACAAATAGATGGGTTTTTTGATAAGAACATTAACCCTGATGACAAATCAAAATCATGATTTGAGTTGCTTTTCATTCAACACCGGCAAGCTCTCGACAATTTTCATTGTCTCGATACTCACGCGGACCAGACGGGCTATGAGGTCGATGATGTAGCGGGGGTTGTTGTGCTCTGTGCACCAGTCGTTGGGGTCTTTGCGGATGCCGCTGTCTTTGTCGACGGTGACGGCGTAGCGCTCCATGACCCATTCGATGGCCGACTTGCCGTTGACGACGTAGTCGTAGGCTTCCAGGGGGATTTCGCTGATCGTCAGATGGCTGTTGTAGATGATGCGTGTCTTGTCCCACTTTTCGCCCGCGTCTTTTTGCTGCTGCGTCGGGCGGGCGAAAGCCATTTTCTTGACCTTGAACTTTTCCTCTGCCGGCATCGACATCGGCGCTTCGTCAAAAAACACGACCGCCCACGGCTCGACGGTCTCGTAATTCAGGTGCCAGTGGGCTAAATCGCGCCCGGCCTTTGAGAAGGCCCAGAAGTCTTTGGTTTCTTTTGTGAGTGGAATGCGAGGGAGCATCTTCTTGAGGTCGGCCGCGAATCGCGTCCGGTACTCGGGACTGTGCAGGATGCCGTAGACGTAATAGAAGATGTCCTCTTTCGTGACCTTCTTGTCGTAAGCATCGCGGAACGTCTTGAGCATCACATCTGTGATCGCATCCCGACGGCGGTAGCCGTCGATGATCTCACCTTCATCAAAGCTGAGTTTGCCATCGTCCTCGGCCTTATCGTAGAGATAGAGGGGGAAGCATACACTTTTTGAGATCATTTCAAGGTCTGGGACTACATCAACAATCAGCGAAGAAAACTCTTTTGTAGCTCCTGTCCCTGTTGCACAGATTAAAAGATTCTCGATCTCGGGCTTTGGAAACACTTTCGGGAGTTGATAGACGCAGTTATTGAATTGGCGATCAAAATACAGATACTGCTTTGTAAATGGGCGGTAATGCGCAGGTCGAATTGCCGTTGATTTGAATATCGCTGATTTATGCTTAACAAGATCGCCCTTTAATTCGCGGGTCCAGTTGATCTTTTTCGGATCTGTTTCGATGAACTCGTCTACCATCGACTTCCGAGTCTTCTTGTCAACTCCAACACAAACCTCAATAAAATCTTCAACTTGTGACTTATACATATCAATCATTCTTCTCATCTGACCCGCGACTGCCTTCTCGCCAAAACTGTAAACCCATGCGTCACGATTGGTCTTAACCCCACTGGAATGGTCTAGGAAGACTGTTGATACACCAGATTCCTTGGAACTGATTGCATAAAAATCTGCAAATGCCGGATCGCGTTGGTTGATCCAGTCGTGTTCCGGGTTGGGTTTGATGCTGGTCCACTTCTTCGCTTTGGCGATGCCGGCGATGCTATTGAAACTCTTGATGATGCGGAGCTTTTCGTCGCGGCTGAGGTAGTCCCCGATGTCGTGGTAGTGGAGTTTGGACTTGCCTTTGTGCGTGGGATTCTTGACGAGCAGCGTGATAGCGATGGGGGCGCGAGAGCCGGAGCCGAAGATTTTGCCACCTTCCAGCCGGGAAGTTTCACCGGAAGTGCGTTGATTGCCGCGCAGGTTGAAGACGTAAAGCGAGGTGAATTCATCAGTGAGGCAGGCGCGGAGGCCGTCCATTGCGTTACTATCGAGATACGAGCCATTCGTAACGAAACCAACAACACCTTTACCATTGAGACGGTCGCTAGCCCATCGGATGGCTCTCACATAGCTGTCGTAAACGCTGTTTAACAGTGTTGCGTTTGATCTTGCTGCGTAAGTCTGACGGATTCGATCGTCCAATGCTTCGTACTTTAGATTCTTGTTACCGTCGTTTTCAATTTATTGGAGAGCAGAGTAAGGCGGATTCG
>JBGSTE010000697.1:0-11491 GCA_041736655.1 Phycisphaeraceae bacterium
CGCGATCGCCGACCTTGATCGCTGTGTGGTGATGATGATCTGTCGATCCATCAGCGTCGCCGACCATTGGCCGGGGCTCGACTGTGGCAGCCTGACGCGGGTCGTCGACCACGAGGGCTGCGCGGCCGACTCATCCTTCTGGTTGTCCGCTGCTGAGCCTGGCGACTGCGTTGCAAGGTTGACCGGCATCAGGCGCAGCAGTTCGCCGGCCGCCGACACTTCCCCATCGGGCTCGATGACGATCATCGGCCTTTCGTCCCCTTCGCGCAGCAGGAGCACCGCGCGACGGGGCACGACAAAATCTTCGGGCAAGGGCGAACTGGCCCACTGGCCGGCACGCAGTGTGATCAGCCGGTAGGCCGGCGTCGTCGGCAGAGGCGAGGCCGCGGGCACTTCTACTACTTCGGGCAGTTGCGGTGCTTCATCACCGACGACTTCAGCGTCGGCCTGCGTAGCGTCAATTTGGCCAGGCTGATCCGTCGCTGGGTCAACCGCCGATGGTTCGTCGGGCGACTGCTCCTGTGCGGGTTCGTCGTCTGGCTTGACAGGTTTGTCCGGCTTAGTCGATTCGTTGAGGTCAAACGACTCGGGCAGTCCCAGCGCCTGATTCAGTTGGGCCGGGTCTTCAACGCTCGGGTCCACTTCGCGTGCAACACGGTCTAGTTGCTCCAGGGCCTTGGGGTCTTCGACACGTACCAGCGCCCAGGGCCCGCGATCGCCCAGCGCGATGGACACCAGCGCGCAGCCCTCGGGCAAGGTAGGCAAGACCCGGCGTTCGCTCATCCACCGGTGCAGCAGCGGCGAGTTGACCGGGCGGATCAACTCGATCCGCCGATCATCCATCACCAGCAGCAGCCTGTTATCCCCCGCAGCCATGCCGCGAGACATCAGCCCACCCTTGATCGTATCGATCACCGCCATCTGCCCGCGTTCGCCATCGGCAGACAAGTGATAGATCAACACACCCGGCTTCTCGGGGTCCTTCGGAGCAGGGTCATCGATCACCAGCCAGAGGTGCTCGCTGTCGCTGGCGGCGGGCAGTTCGCCGGCGTAGGCCGAGGTACAGACCAGCAGCAGCCATGCCGTCAGCAGAAAGACGACGTGGGCGGCGGAGAATTGACGGTTCGCTTGCATCATGGATACCAGCCAGCCTACTGGATCATTTGACCTGCTGCGCGTCGCGAGGATCGTCGGCGGGTACCATGCCACGCCATGCTCAAGTACCGATTGATCCTCGGCCCGATCATGATCGCCTACCTGCTGGGCGTGCTGTGGCTTGACGAATGGGCTACTGACAACGATCACACCCGGGCGGGGCTGGTGTTGCTGGTGCTGCTGGTGCTGCCGGGCATCCGGCTGGCGGCGCGGGAGGGGGCGGCGATGTTCCGGGCCAAGCGTGTGCCGGCCGACTTCAGGGTTCTCTTTATTGCCGGCGCCTTGGGGACCGTCGGGGTGTATGCGGTCATGCACGAGGCCCCGGCGATGCTCGTACCCTCGCTGGCGGTCGTCTCGCTGATGCACGCGGTTATCGCCAAGTGGCGTCGGCAGCGGACCGAGCAGAGCATGCACGCCGCCGCCGCCACGATGTTCTGCTTTGTCTACCTGGGCCTGATGCCGGGCATGATGCTGGCGATCCGGATCGAGCACACGGTCTGGGTCCTGGCCGCTGCCCTGCTGATCACTAAGGCCTGCGATATCGGGGCTTACTTCACCGGCCGGGCGTTCGGCCGACACAAGCTCATCTACTGGCTAAGCCCCGGCAAGACCTGGGAGGGCCTGGCCGGCGGGCTCGTACTCTCCGCCCTGGTCGCGCTGGCCACCCTCACGCCCAAGTCGATGGGCGACCTGCACTGGGCCTACGCCTTGCTGGTCGGGATCGTGCTCGGGGCGGTGGGCCAGGCCGGCGACCTACTCGAATCCATGCTCAAGCGCGACGCGGATATCAAAGATTCGGGGGCCTCGATCCCCGGTTTTGGCGGGGTACTCGACGTATTTGACTCCCCCCTGCTCGCCGGGCCGGTGGCGTACTGGCTCCTGACGCTGGCCGGCTGATCTGGTTTTCTTCATCGTCCCTGTTGCCCCCGAATCCATCTACCGATAACCTGATAGGGAGTATTTACACGCGGACAACCCCGGCAAGACCCGGGCTCCCGCGTCAGCGCGGCCACGTCGGCCGCTACCAACCCCTACCCTTTCCCGGAGTATCCACCCATCGCCCGAGGACGTTTTAAGCCCCAGCCCAAAGAGACCGGCAAGCGACTACGCATCAACGACCAGATCCGCATCTCCCCGGTCCGACTGATCGACGAAGAAGACAACCAGGCCGGCGTCATCGATCTCGACACCGCCAAGCAACGCGCGCGCGATGCGGGTCTTGACCTGGTCGAAGTCTCCCCCGGCACGCCCGGGGCCGACGGCCGACCGCCGGTCTGCAAGATCATGGACTACGGCAAGTGGAAGTACGCTCAAGCCAAGAAAGAGCAGAAAGCCAAGTCCCACGCCAAGAAGTCCGAGCTCAAAGGCATGCGCCTGCGCCCGAACATCGACACCCACGACCTGGAACTCAAAGTCAAGAAGGCACGCGAGTTCCTCGAAGACGGCGACAAGGTTCAGTTCGTCATGCTCTTCCGCGGCCGACAGATGGCGCACAAGGGCCTGGCCCTGGGACAGATGGACGAGATCTGCCGGATGCTCGCGGACGTGGGCAAGGTCGAGCAGGAACCCAAGATGATGGGCAAGCGCGCGACGATGCTCCTTGCACCGGACAAGGGCAAGAAAGAAGCGGCCGACAACCGACGCGAACGCTCAACCTCAGACGAACCGAGCGACGCCGAGGAAGCCGACTTCGCAGAGGCATAAATGCCCGGTTTAATACCTGACAGTCTTACTGCAACCCCGATCATGTCGGGGTTGTTTTTTTGTAAGTGACTTTCACGCAGGACACTGCGGATCACCCGTTTACCTTTCATGAATCCGCCCTGCTCTCGCTGTCACTCACTTGCGGTATCCTCAACCCATGCTCTGGCCCGCCGACCAACGCGCGATCCTGCATGTCGACATGGACGCCTTCTTCACGGCCATCGCCGTGCTTGATGATCCCTCGCTCAAGGGTAAGCCCGTGCTCGTCGGCGGCGGCGGGCCGCGCGGCGTGCTCTCCACCGCGTCCTACGAGGCACGCAGGTTCGGCTGCCGATCCGCCATGCCCACCGCCGTCGCGCTGCGCCTCTGTCCCCATGCCGTGCTTGTGAATGTTCCGGGCCAGCGTATCCGCGAAGTGTCCGCCAAGCTCTTTGACATCCTCGACCGCGTCTCCCCGCTTGTGCAGCCGCTCTCCTGCGATGAAGCCTTCATCGACGCCACCGGCAGCCAGCGCCTCCTCGGCCACCCGCAAGTGATCGCTCGCGACATCAAACAACAGATCAAAGACGAACTGAAACTCACCGCGTCCGTCGGTGTCGCGCCCAACAAGTTCCTCGCCAAGCTCGCCAGCGATCTGCAAAAGCCCGACGGCCTGACCGTCATCCCGCCCGACACCACCAAGATTCAAGCCATCCTCGACCCGCTGCCCGTCGGCAAAATGTGGGGCGTCGGACCGGCCACCGAAGCGAAGCTGCATCAGCGCGGCGTCCGCACTTTCGCCGACCTGCGACAACTCACCGAGCAACAACTCCAGCGCGACACCGGCGAAGACGCGTCTCGACTCTACAACCTCTCACGCGGCATCGACGCCCGACCCGTCGTGCCCGAACGCGAAGCCAAATCCGTCGGCCACGAACAGACCTTCCGCGAAGACCTCGCCGACGCCGACCACGTCCGCGCCGTCATGCTCACGCAGGCCGAGGATGTCGCACGCCGACTGCGCCATAAACAACTGCTCGCCAGCGGCGTGACCGTCAAAATCCGCTTCGGCAACTTCCAGACCATCACCCGATCAACCACGCTCGAGCAGCCCACCGACCTGACCGACGAACTCTACCGCCCGGCGCTTGCGCTCTTTAACACATGGGCACGCGGTTCGTTCCAGCCCGTCCGCCTCATCGGCGTTCAGGCCGGCCCGCTCACACACGAAGCACCACAGCAAGACCTCTTCACCGACCCCAGGCGTGAAAAAATTCGACAGGTCGAAGAGACTCTCGATCAGATCAAAGATCGCTTCGGCAAACGCGCGGTCCACCGCGGGCAGACGCCCAAAGACGATCGAGAGAACCACACGCGCAACGGCCGGGCCTGATCTGACAACATCATCACGAGCGTGTATCAAGAAATCCTTCGATGATTTCCTGGATCTTCGGCCGCGCTTCGCTCGCCTGGTCCTTGCCCCAGTAGTCATCCGCCAGACCGAACAGGTGCGAGAACAGCGGATCACCCTTCCACCGTTCGCTTACAGTAAAAGATTTGCCTTCGTGCTTATCGATCACCTGGGCCCAGACCTTGCGGACCTCGACCCAGAACGGCGAGGTGTTCTTCCAGTAGTCATGCGCTTGTTCAAATCCCATGTCCGCGATACGTGTGTAGCGGTTCACGCCCAGCTCAAATGCCAGCATGTCTTCGCCACCGGCGTGGCGGGTGTCCCACTTTTTATTGCGCTGCAGGTGAAGCCAGCCGCCGCTACTTACGACCAGCGAGTTCTCCGACAACAGGATGTCGTACTGCTCGCTCAGGTGGCTTTCACGCAGCGGCACTGGCCTGGCAGCCTCCGAGCCGTCCCATGTCGATAGCCCACGCCCGTCGTGACGCCAGCGACCCACACTCGTGTAGCGCGGCGAATCGTCGGCGTTGTAGACCGTCTTCACCCACGCCTGCTCGCGGGAATCTTCACTGATCCCGCCCGGCTTCCAGGTGTCGCCCCCCTCAAAGCGCACGGCAACTTCGCCCTCATACGCCCAGTCCTCACGCCAGTGCTTGATCACATGGGCCTCGCCCTCATGGCGAACCACAAGCAGGTGCTGGAGCGAAATGAAACCGACGCGGTCTTCGACAAGCACCACTAATTCCTCGGCCTCGCTGTGGTAAGGCTTGTGCAATTCGTAGCCCTCACGCAGCGCAAGCGTTTCTTCGAAATCAAACTCGACCTTGAACGTGCCGACCATCTTAAGGATCGCCTGGCGGTCTTGTTCGATCGCCATCGCGCGCATTTGCTCGCCGGTCGGTTGGATGCGCACCCCACCAGCGAACTGTGCGCCACTAGACGCCGAGCAGCCGGGCAAGATGCTCATCAACATCAGCACAAGAACCGCGGGAAGTATTGGACGATGATCTGCCATGATTTGCTCCATGTATTGATTGTAGACAGGAGAACACATTGGAAAAAATTGCGTTTGCCTGTGTATGAAAAAACCCCGCTCTTGCAAGCGGGGCTGATTTCTACATGCTGATCGCTGACGACCGACAGATCGCTCAATATCGGTAATGCTCGGGCTTGTACGGGCCTTCGATCGGGACGCCGATGTAGTCGGCCTGTTCCTTGGTGAGCTTGGTCAGCTTCACGCCCAGCTTGTCCAAGTGCAGGCGCGCGACCTTTTCGTCCAGCTTCTTGGGCAGGACGTAGACCTGGTTCTCGTACTTGTCGTTGTGCGTGGCCAGTTCGATCTGGGCGATCGTCTGGTTGGTGAAGCTTGCGGACATCACGAAGCTCGGGTGGCCGGTCGCGCAGCCGAGGTTCAGGAGTCGGCCTTCGGCGAGGATCAATACGCTGTGCGCCTTGATTCCGGGGGCATCCTTGAATGTCCACATGTCGTACTGCGGCTTGATGTTGGTCTTCTTGGCGATTTTTGCGAGCTTGACCATCTGGATCTCGTTGTCGAAGTGGCCGATGTTGCCGACAATCGCCTTGTCCTTCATCTTGCTCATGTGGTCGGCGGTGATGATGTCGAAGTTGCCGGTGGTGGTGATGAAGATGTCTGCGGTGGCGATGACGTCTTCGAGCGTGGTGACCTGGAAGCCTTCCATCGCAGCCTGCAGGGCACAGATCGGGTCGATCTCGGTGACGATGACGCGGGCGCCCTGGCCCTTGAGCGACTGAGCGCAGCCCTTGCCGACGTCGCCGTAGCCGCAGACGACCGCGACCTTGCCGGAGATCATGACGTCGGTCGCGCGGAACAGGCCGTCGATGAGCGAGTGCCGGCAGCCGTAGAGGTTGTCGAACTTGCTCTTGGTGCACGAGTCGTTGACGTTGATGGCGGGGAAGAGCAGCTTGCCCTGCTTGGCGAAGTCATAGAGCCGGTGCACGCCGGTGGTGGTTTCTTCGCTGACGCCCTGGCAAGCGGCGGCGACCTTGGTCCATCGGCCGGGGTTTTCGCTGAGGTTCTTGGCCAGCACCTTGAGGATCTCGCCCCACTCTTCGGGATCGCTTTCGGGCTTAAACGTAGGGACTTTACCGGCCTTTTCAAACTCGACACCCTTGTGGATCAGGAGCGTCGCGTCGCCGCCGTCGTCGACGATCTGCGTCGGGCCGTCGCCGTTGCCAAAGTCCAGTGCGATGTCGGTGCACCACCAGTATTCTTCGAGCGTCTCGCCCTTCCATGCGAAGACGGGGACGCCCTGCGGGTCCTTGATCGTGCCGTTGGGCCCGGCAACGACCGCGGCGGCGGCGTGGTCCTGCGTCGAGAAGATGTTGCAACTGACCCAGCGGACTTCGGCGCCGAGTTCGACGAGCGTTTCAATCAGCACGGCCGTCTGCACGGTCATGTGCAGCGAGCCCATGATGCGCTGGCCCTTGAGCGGCTTGGTCGTGCCGAACTCTTCACGGCAGGCCATAAGGCCGGGCATCTCCTGCTCGGCGAGCATGAGTTCCTTGCGGCCCCACTCGGCCAGTTGCTGGAGTTCAGCGACAGAGGCGCCGGGCTTGAGCTTGTAGTGAAGGCCGTTGGAGGCGGTGTCGACGGTCATGGACGGGGAAGTCGGAGCGGAGGTTGCTGCGGTCATTGTTTTTCCTTGGGTTTAAAGGGTTTTATTTGTATGTGGCTTGTCTTGCTGATTGCTGATTGCTAAGAGCTAAAGGCTAATGGCCACTGGCTAACGTCTTCACCGCCGTTGCCAGTACGAGCGCCGGGCCGGTCGCGTCGGGCGTTGGGGGCAAGGCTCGGCAGCGGATGTCGGCAAAGCCCGCGTCGATGAATCGCGTCGTCAGAGCTTCGGTGGCGAAACCGCTGTGCACCTGCCCAAGCTGTCGGCGGAAGGGCTCGCGGTTGTGGGCCAGGAGGTCGACAACCACCGCGCGTCCGCCGGGCTTAAGGACGCGCGCCATCTCACGCAGCGCTTGGGCGATGTCGGCCACATAGGTCAACACCAGCACGCACAGCGTCGCGTCAACGCTTGCATCACTGATGGGGAGTGCGGTGAGGTCGCCCTGGCGGAGGTCAATGTTGTCTGCGGTGATCGTCCGCCGACGGGCCGCATCGAGCATCGGGCGTGAGTTGTCGACGCCGATGATCCGGCTGACGAAGGGCGCAAGATCGCAGGCCAGTGCACCGCTTCCGCAGCCCAGGTCCGCGACGGTCCAGCCTGGCGGGATGAGCGCGAGCATCGCATCGAGGCTGAACGTGCTGCCGTAGAGTTCGTGCCGGATCGCGTCCCAGTGTTCGGCCGCATCGGCGAAGAACGCGTCGGCGTCCAGCTGACGGTTGAGCACGAGTTGCTCGAGTCGCAGCTTGTCCTGCCCGAGCGTTGCCCAGTGGGCCGACTGCGCGCGCGTGATCAGCCAGAGCTCGCGCTGGGGCTGGTCCAGTTCGTCGAGCACCATCTGGTAGAGGTTGGTCGTGCCCTGCCGTCGGCTGATGACCCAGGCCTCGTCGGCCAGGATTTTCAGGTGCCGGGACACCGTGGACTGGGGCAACTGAACGACATCGCACAGGTCCGATACGCCCAGCTCGTGCTCAGCCAAAAGCGCCAGCAGACGCAGCCGGGTGGCATCCGCCAGCGAGTGCATCCATCGCAGCAGGCGGTCGGGTTGGGTGGTTGAGGCTTGGGCCATGGATCAATCCGTTTATCCGGATGAATAAGCATATCGACCTTCCACGCTGAAATCCAAGAGGTTGGCTCAGAATTGTGCTGATTTTTTACCGCTGCATGGATCGCGGCTGACGAGTAATCGGTAAATGCTTGCAGGAAAAGGTGCTTGCGAGCTTTCAAAAGTCCCGGCAGCCGGATAAACTCATGGGATCGGGGGCCAAGCCATGCTCAATCAGAAGACCCACTGCCTGATCACGCTGTCTGTTCTGGCTGTCCTGCTGGCCATGGGCTGCAAGATGGAAGAGCGGGTGGTCAGCAGCACATGGGATCAGTACAAGCAGTGGGAGTGGTATGAGCCGCCGCGGTCAGAGACTGGCCAAAACAGCGCAGGCGGGGCCTCGAATCGGGGCTACGCCATCGAGCTTGGCCGATTCACCGGCGAGGGCGCGTTTGGCGAGGTCTACCGCCTGATGACCTCGGCCCGAGAGGAAGCCGGGCTCGCCAACCTCTGGTACACCTCCAGCGGCACGCAGGCCAAAGTCTTTGCCGGCCGATTTGCCAAGCCCGACAGTCCAGAGGCCAAGTCCACCCTGAGCATGGTCCGCAGCGCCAAGATCAACGGCAAGACGCCTTTTGAAGACGTCAAGATCGTGTCTGTCACCGGCGACCGCAGCGAGGTGCTGGACAAGCACGACCTCCGCAGCCTGTCGGGCCGCGGGCTGTATACCTTGCAGATCGGGTACTACGACACGGCCTTTGGACCAGACTTCCGCAAGGCTGCCGAGACCGCCGTCAACGTCCTGCGCGAACAGGGGCAAGAGGCCTACTACTACCACGGCCCCAACCGCTCATCGATCCTCATCAACGCCTGGACCTACGGCCAAGCGTTCACACAAACCATCGGCACACAAGACCGCTACTCCTTTGCTGTCCGCGCCGCGCAGGAAAAGCACCCCTACAATGTTCCCAACGGCAAGTCTTTCACACAAGACGACGACCCGGCGTTTGTGGCGAGTCAGAAGTCGTTTCTGGTGCCGATCCGCTGAAGTCAACATTCAGGTCAATTCAAGCAAAAAGCGCGATCTTACATCTTGCATCATTTGAGCCGTGGGTGCCACTGACAAGCGGAGTCTTCGGAGCTTGTCAGTGCGACAGCGTGATGCACTGACAAGGCTCAAAGCAGCCTTGTCAGTGGCACCCACAGAATCAAAATCATGGAGTATGTTCTAATTTCAGGGAGTTTTGCGACGCATCACACAGGTCATGTCTTCACCCTCGCGACACAGCAAAGTTTGCAATTGTTCGACCAGTACATTTTTGACGACCTGCATCGTTGGGCAGTTGACACCAAGCACTTGCTTCAAACTCGTCACCGATCGGTCGGCCAAGCCGCAGGGCACGATCAGGTCAAAGTGTGAGAGGTCCGGGTCGACATTCAGCGCCAGGCCGTGCATCGTGGTGTTCTTGCGGATGCGGACACCCATGGCGCAGAGCTTGGCGGTGTGGGGTTTGGGGGTTGGGGTTTGGGGGTTGGCAGCAACACACGACGTATGACGTTGATCCGCCATCGGCCAGCGACCATCCGCCATACCCGCGACCCACACGCCTGTTGCTCCGCATTCGCGATGTGCGGTGATGCCCCATGCTGCGACGGTGTCGATGACGGCCTGTTCGAGCAGGCGCATGTAGCTGGAGAGGTCCAGGCCAAAGTCGGCGAGTTTGAGGATGGGGTAGACGACCAATTGGCCCGGGCCGTGGTAGGTGATATCCCCGCCGCGGTCGGTCTCGTGGGTGCTGACGCCCAGTTGGGTCAGGCGCTGTTGGTCGGCGATGAGGTTCTGGCGGGCGCTTGGCCGACGGGTGAGGGTGATGACCGGCGGGTGCTGGACCAGAAGCAGTGTCGGGGGGTGTTGGCCGTCGATGACCTGCTGGTTGAGTTGGCGTTGGAGGTCCAGGGCCGGGCCGTAGGCGAGGGTACCCAGGTCGCGGGTCAGGATGTCGGGCGTGCTGGGCAAGGTATTGTCCAAGTGTTGCGCGGGCCGATGGTATGGATTATGATACGCGGCTCTTTGCACCGGCCAGCCCTATGCCCCAGATCCACCGCACCGCCATCCTAGACGACCAGGTCCAACTCGCTGACGACGTGGTTGTCGGCCCCGGCTGTGTGATCGAAGGCGAGGTCACCATCGGGCCCGGCACGCGGCTGGTGGGCCAGTGCCACCTCAAGGGCCCGCTGACGCTCGGCAGCAACAACCGCATCTACCCGTTTGTCACCATCGGCCTGGAAGCCCAGGACTGGAAGGCCGACCCGAACAAGCCCGGCCAGGGCACGGTCATCGGCGACGGCAACATGATCCGCGAGGGCGTGTCCATCCACCGCGCCTCACGCGGAGAGCACCCGACCACCGTCGGCAACCGCAACTATCTCATGGCCTACAGCCACATCGCACACGACTGCGTCGTCGGCAGCGACTGCATGTTCGCCAACTCCGCGCTGCTCGGCGGACACTGCAACGTCGCGGACCGCGTCATCCTCGGCGGCAACAGCGGCGTCCAGCAGTTCTGCCGCATCGGACGCATGGCCATGCTCAGCGGCGCTGAAGGCATCACCGCCGACCTCCCGCCCTTCTGCATGGTCCACCACACCAAGCAAGTGTCGTCATTGAACCTCATCGGCCTGCGACGGGCCGGGCTGCGGGCGCACATCCCCGCGCTCCGCGAAGCGTTCAACCTCTACTACCGCCGAGGCATCCCGGGCACCAAGGCCCTGGCCCTCATCGACGCACAGATCGACGACCCGCTCGTCGCCGAGTTCACCACCTTCATCCGCGAGAGCAAGCGCGGCGTCACCGGCTACGGCGAATCCTTCAAGCACCGGCCCTGGCTCAAGCCCGAGTATTACCAGCAAGGCGAGACCAACGGCAACGGCGGGGATTAAGCGCCGAATAAAAAGGTGGGGTGGGCTTCCAGCCCGCCAACAGGCCGGAGGCCTGATTCAATTCTTCTCGTGGCTGCGCCACGATGGCGGGCAAGATGCCCGCCCCACCTCATCATTTTGTTGAGGCTCTTACTCAAACTTCACTGAAGCAGCCCAAGCTTTGAACGCAGGCTCAAGCTTTTCAACCTGATCGGCGCTGCACGTGAGCTTGAAAGTCCAGGTCTGCGTCGGCTCATCGGGATTCTGACCCAGCGGGACCCAGTAGGTCAGGATCGCCTTGTTCTGGTCCTTGTTGATCAGCGGGATGTACGTGGCTTGCGTCCCGGCGATTTGGATCAGTTGAAAACTGGCGAAGCTCGTCGGGTCAAGTTGCAAACCAACCTGGCCAGCCCAGCGCGCCACGTTCAAGTCAAACCCGCCCACGTCGCCGGGCCATTGCGAGATCGCCAACTCGGCACCAGCAAACTCGGCCGGCGGCACGAGCGTCGCCAGGCGCATCTGCTTTTCTCCACCGCGCGACCAGTCAGCCGGTCGCACCCACGAGATGCCGGGCGCCGACTCGCGTGCTGGCGTTTGAACCGCAGGCTCTGGCGTTTGCTCGTC
>JBGSTE010000705.1:0-5412 GCA_041736655.1 Phycisphaeraceae bacterium
CCAGCGGGGCGGACTGGCGGGTGACGGCGACCTCCAGCGACCCCTCGGTCTGCATACGCGTCCAGAGTGCGACCATCGGCGTGCTGCCATCGGCGAGCGCTTGCGACAAGGCGATCTTCAGTGATTGGCCAGGGCCCTTCACGATCGCGATGGAGGGCTTCGCGTCGGCACGTTTCCAGTCAATCGCTTCAAGCTTCTGACGGACCATGTCCGCGGCGACCGGGCTGGCACTTGCATCAACTGCTTCGCCGTCAGGCCCGGTACCCGTCCATACCAGCCGCGGCGTGTTGGCCTGGTCTGTCGGGTCGCCCTGAGCGGTTGCCTGGCCGCCTGAGCTGTCATCCCCGCCGCAGCCGGTCACGAGCGTAAGTACAACAAGCAAAACAACTGAAAAAAGAGTGCGGTCCTTCATGTCGGTCTCACCTTGGCACATAGAAATAAGGGGCGTCTCTGTCAATCCGATTCACTACATCCCGAGCAACCTCACCACCTCGTCCAAATCCTTATCCCCGCGGCCGGACAAATTCACAACCACCACTTCGTCGCGATTCATCGTGCTTGCCAACTGCATGGCCTGGGCCAAGGCGTGGGAGCTCTCGATGGCGGGGAGGATGCCTTCGGATTTGGCGAGGATTTGGAAGGCTTCGAGGGCCTGGCTGTCGGTGATGGCGGTGTAGGTGACGCGGTGGGTGTCGCGCCAGTAGCTGTGCTCGGGGCCGACGCCCGGATAGTCAAGGCCCGCTGAAATGCTGTGGACGGTGGCGGTTTGGCCGTCGGTGTCCTGAAGGACGTAGGAGAGTGAGCCGTGGAGGACGCCGGGGGTGCCGAAGGAGAGCGGCGCGGCGTGGTCGCCGAGGTGGCTGCTGCGTCCGCCGGCCTCGACGCCGATGAGTTTGACGGTGGTGTCTTCGATGAAGGGATAAAAGATGCCCGCGGCGTTGGAGCCGCCGCCGACGCAGGCGACGACGGCGACGGGGAGTTTGCCGATCTGATCGAGGCACTGGGCCTTGCACTCTTTTCCGATGACGGACTGGAAGTCGCGGACGATCATGGGGAAGGGGTGCGGGCCGACGACCGAGCCGATGATGTAGTGGGTGTCTTCGCAGGAGCCCATCCAGTCGCGCATGGCGGCGTTGGTGGCGTCCTTGAGTGTCTTGCTGCCGTCTTCAACGGGTACGACGCGCGTGCCCATGAGCTGCATCCGCTGAACGTTGGGGCGTTGGCGGCGCATGTCTTCGACGCCCATGTAGACTTCGCAGTCAAGGCCAAAGCGTGCGGCGGCGGTGGCGGTGGCGACGCCGTGCTGGCCAGCGCCGGTCTCGGCGATGATGCGCTTCTTGCCCATGCGGAGGGTGAGGAGGGCCTGTCCCAGCGAGTTGTTGATCTTGTGAGCGCCGGTGTGGGCGAGGTCTTCGCGTTTAAGCCAGATCTGTGCGCCGCCGGCTTTTTTCGTCAGGTTGCCTGCGAAGTACAGCGGTGTTTCCCGGCCGACGTAGTGGCGAAGCAGGGCGTCGAGCTCGGCCTTGAAGGCGGGGTCACGCTTGGCTTTGGCGTATTCGTCGGCAAGCTGGACGACGGCGGCGTGCAGGGTCTCGGGGATGTACGCACCGCCAAAGGGGCCGAAGCGGCCCAGGGCGTCGGGTACAGCGGAGAACGGGGGAGATTGGGTCGCGGTCATGCATACATGATAGCCCGCAGACCGTGTTGTGCGCTATGCTTGTTTGCCCGGCCGGCACGCGGCCGGGGCACCCGCATTGCAACTACTTGACCCGGCGCTGGGCGGCGTTACGCAGGCGGTTGATGTGGTTGGCCAGTTCGTCCTCCGGGTCGGCCGAGGAGTAGTAGACGCTTTTGAGGGAGAAGAGGATCTCGGCGGCCTGCTCGTAGTCGCCCTTGTCGTAGAGGCGCAGGGCCCGGCGGTATTCGACGGCGATGATGCCGGCGAGCTGGTTGATGGTGTTGTCGAACTTGATCTGATCCAGCGAAGCGAGCGGGTCGCTGCGGTTACTGCTGTAGGCGATTGCCTGCTGGTAGTGCTGGTAGGCTTCGTAGAGCCCGCGGTTGCCACGGTCGGCAGCGGCGCGGGCGTCGGCCAGGTGCTTGTCGTAGAGCGACTGATTGGGGTCCTGCGGCCGGGGCTTTTTCAGGAGCAGGTCGCGGACTTCGTCCGTGTCGGCGTCGGGGCCACGCTCGCTGACGGGTAGCGATTGGCCGGGGTTCCAGATGCCGGCGTTGTTGCCGGTGTTGTCATTTGTGTCGTTCTTGAGCGTTGCCAGGAAAATCATCACGCCGATGCACAGGGCAAACCAGACGCCCAGGCCGATCCACAGTTTGGACCGGCCCTTGAGCCCGGCGCCGGGCGCTCGGCCTGCGGGTTGTGCGGGTTCGTCTTCATCGAAGTTGTCATCGGTCTGGGCCTGTGCGTCCGCGCCGGTGAGGTAGACGCGGAAGACTTCGGTGTCGCCGATGATGATCGATGCGCCGTTGGTCAGCGGGAGAGGCTTCTTGGTGACTTTCTTTCGTCCGACGCGCGTGCCGTTGGCCGAGTGGTTGATGAGCACCCACGTGCCATCCTCTTCGCGGACCAGTTCGCCGTGCTGGCGAGAGACGACCGAGACATCCAGCGCGAGGGTGTTCTCGGGTGATCGGCCAAAGCTCACCGGCGAGGTGTTGAGCTGGAAGCGTGCGCCGGCCTGTGGACCGGCGGTGATGTGGACCTGAAGCGTACTCACCACAGACTCCCCTGAACGATGAAGTTGATGATTAACGGTGCGGCGATGACGAGCACGACCGCGAGCAGGATGAGCATCGACGGCACGAGGATCTTCAGCGACGCCGAGGCCGAGAGTTTTTCGGCCCGCACCGAGCGGTGCATGCGGAGCATGTCGGCCTGCACCTTGAGGATCGCCGAGAGCGGGGTGCCGAGTTTTTCGGCCTGATTCACCGCGCCGATGACGCTGCGCAGGGAGTCGAGCGGGATGCGCAGGGCGAGGTTCTGGAGCGACGCGGCGCGGGTCGTGCCGTACTCCATCTCGGCCAGCGCAAAGGCCAGTTCCTGGTTCAGGTCGTCGTCGGGGTTGTCGCGGATGAGGGTTTGGACGGCCTCGGTGAAGCTCGAACCGGAAGCCATGACCAGCGAGACCAGGTCGAGCGTGTAGGGCAGTTGTTTGCCGATTCGGCTGACGCGTTTTTGAGCCGTCGCGCCGAGGGTGGTGAGCGGGATCAGGAAGCCGATCACGCTCATGACCGGCAGGAACAGGAGCAGGCCTCGGCCATCGAGGAGCATGACGATCACGCTGCTGATGCCGCCGATGAGCACGGCCGAGAGCAGGCACAGCGCGAGGTATTGATCGACGGTGTAGCCGCTGGGGTTGCCCGAGGCCTGGAGGTGCTGGCGGATGCGGTTGCGGATGCTGATGAGGTTGATCCGCCGGGCGATCTGAACGAACAGGCTCAAGAGTGGGGCGAACGCGGCGGACTCGAAGATGGTTTCCTGGTCAACGCCGACAGCCCGTGCGATCTGCCGGTGGATCGGCGCTTCTTCCGGGACCGGGTAGCGGAAGATCGCATAGATCGGCACGAAAACACCCGCGAACACGAAGGCGCTGGTGACGACGGCCAGGATGAGCATCTCGATGGGCATGTGCTAGGGGTTAGGGATTGGGTGTTGGGGGTTGGGTGTTGTGGTTATTTATCATTTGTCACGGATTTCATTGAGTTGTGGTTTGAAGCCCGGGGCCTTTCAAGACGCCAAACCCTAAACCCCAGACCCCATCAAATATCTACCTGCATGATCTTGCGGATCCACAGGTAGCCTGAGGCGATCAGGGCACCGACGACCAGCAGCAGGATGCGGCCGCGGAAGTCGGTAAAGAGCAGCGTCGTCTGGTCGGGCATGATGAACAGCAGCATGACGATGATGACAATCGGCATGATGGCCATGAAGTTGGCCTGGGCCCGGCCCTGTGCGGTGATGGCGTCGAGCTTGCCTTCGAGGCGCTGGATCTCGCGGATCGATTCGGAGATGCGATCCATCGATTCGCCCGAGTCGCCGCCGCGGATGCGGTGCATCTCGATAGCGGTGAAGGTCAGTCGGTACAGCGGGCTGCCGATGCGGTTGCTGGCGGCGCGCATGGCCTGGTTAAGATCCATGCCCATCTCGTATTCACGCAGGATCTGGCCAAACTCCTGCTGGATCGGCCCGCGCTGGTTGTTGACCAGGAGCTGTATCGACTGCACGAGGTTGAGCCCGGCCCGCACACCCGACGCCAGCGAAGATAAGCCGTCGACCAGTTGCACTTCAAGCCGTTGACGTCGCTTGGTTTCCAGGTGACGGATCAGGAAGTAGGGCACGAACAGCGCCAGCGACGCGAGCACGATACCGATGAGCAGCCCCGCGAGGTAGGCCCCGACCAGCAACACCAGCGCGACCCCGCCTAGGTTGAGCGCCACCGCCATGCGCGGATCGATGTCCATCATCAGTTGTCGGCGAAGCACCGCGTCGTAGCGTTGTTCCTGCTGGGCAAGCCATTTCCTGCCCGGTGTGTAGCCGAAGCGCACCATGAGGATCACGCCCGCCAGCAGCATGAGCGAGGCGAGCACCTGCAACGCAAAGTATTTACTGAGGAAATCCATCGCTAGAGGAAGACCTCCACGTCAAAGTGCTTGTTCTGGATCAGTTCGCCGGTGAAGCTGGGCATGTAGCCGGTGTGGCGCAGGCGTGGCTGCTGCGGGTCGCGAAGCGTAAAGATGTCTTCGAGGCGCAGCGAGCCGGTCTCGGGCTCGATGGCGGTGACCTCGGAGATGGTGGTGACGCGGCGCCTTCCGTCGGAGAAGCGAGCGACCTGCACGACCATGTCGATGGCCGAGACGATCTGATCGCGGATGGCTCGGATGGGCATGTCCACGGCCATGAGCACCAGCGCCTCCAATCGCTTGATGCAGTCGTACGGCGTGTTGGCGTGGATCGTCGAAAGCGAGCCGTCGTGCCCGGTATTCATCGCCTGGAGCATGTCCATCGCTTCGGCGCCGCGGACTTCGCCGATGATGATGCGGTCCGGCCGCATCCGCAGCGAGTTGCGCACCAGCTCCCGGATCGTGTACGCGCCTTTGCCTTCGACGTTGGCGGGTCGGCCTTCGAGCTTGACCACGTGCGGCTGGGGTAGGCGGAGTTCGGCCGATTCTTCGACGGTGATGATCCGCTCGTTGGGCCTGGCGTAGGCCGAGAGCACGTTCAGCAGCGTCGTCTTGCCCGAGCCGGTGCCGCCGGAGATGAGGATGTTCTTTCGGCCCACGACGCAGCCCTGCAAAAATTCGGCGGCGGCTTCACTCAGAGAGCCGCGCTCGATCAGGTCATCCATCGTGAAGGGCACCCAGCCGAACTTGCGGATCGTCAGGCAGGGCCCCACCAGC
>JBGSTE010000019.1:0-7023 GCA_041736655.1 Phycisphaeraceae bacterium
CCGACTCAAAGGGCAGGACCAGCGTGTCCTTGTTCTTGCGCAAGAGCGCCGCCGCGACCAGGGCCGCGATATCGATGCATCGGACCGCCGAGGTCGAGCCCTTGCGGAAGCCCGTCGCCGGCGAGTGCATCGACCCGGACACGTCCGGGCAGACGATGACTCGGCCGTTGATCGCCGGGACGTTGTGCAGCGCGATCTCCATCGCGTCCTGCAGCGCCTCGCTGATCATCGTCGGCAAGGCCCGGCAGCTCGCGGTGTACGCCGACAGCAACTGGTACGGGAACACCCGGGCCTTACGGATCAGCTCCGCGTTCCGCAGCCGGTCGGCCACGATCCGGGTGAGCTGCTGATCCTGGAACACGCCGTGCCGCCCGAACGTGTTGAGGTTCATGCGGGTCATCTGCCACGGGGCATGACGCGCGATGTTCATCCATTCCCAGTCGCTCAGTTCCAGACCAGTCAGCATCTGGAACGGCACGTCCGGCGTCTCGATCTCCCGACGATCCTCAGCGGTCTTGTACGCCTCGAACTGCTGGACGATCGCCGGCAACTGATCGCGATGGATCGGCCGACCGATCAGGTAGCCGTACAACGCTTCACGCGATGCCGACTTGGGCCTGGGGTGAACCATCTTGATGATGTCCGTCAGCGACGGGTCGTTGCCGACCGAGCCGAAGAAGACTTGTTCATCCGTCCGGCTCTCGAGCCATTGCAGGATCAACCGCTTGGGCAGCGAGCCCAGGGACTTTCGGCCGACCACGCCGCTGCGCATGATCTGCACGAAGTTACGCAGCATCTTCGGCGAGTCGATCACGCGATCGAACACTTCTGCCATGAGGCCCGGGCCCTTGACCGACAGCACCGCGCACAGCAAGGCGGGCAGGTCCTTCATGTAGCCATGCTGCCGGGCGTACAACGCCGTGCGGGCGATGAACTCGGGCTCGACCTCTTCGCACAGCGCAAGGACCTGAGCGAGCTGGTTCTCCGCAGTGGCGTAGAACGTGCTGTTCAGGCAACCGGTCACGGCGTACAGCGCCAGCGCATGGCGGTGATCAAAGGCGTAAGCGGTGCCGCCGGCCTCGTTGATCGTGTCCGCCTTAGGCGAGAGCTTGCCAAAGAGCGACTTGAAGAGATTCTTGTTTGCCATCGTCGTTACCTTTCGTAGGTCAGCCAATCAGGGGGTCATGCTTCGTACGCTGGTGAGAGAAAAAGCATGCTGTGTGCCACGAATCTCCAGAGCCGCGAACTGATGCCTTAAGTTATTTAATTGCAATGGATTGAAAATAATTAATTGGCCGATCGGCATGGATTCGCCTGAACGCGATCTGGAAATTTGACGCTAACAAGATAGCGACTTATAAAATTAGATATGCCAAAGCGTGTTGTCATCGGGCTCCTCGGGCCGACGCTGGACCGGGGAACTGGGCCCAAGCGCTGGGAGTTCTGGCGGCCGACGGTATCGCTGTGCCAGCACGAGGAGCTGCTGGTCGACCGGGTTGAGCTGTTGCATCAGGCCAAGTTTGATGAGCTGGCCAAACAGGTTGAAGCGGACATCCGCCTGGTCTCGCCGGAGACGACGGTGCGTCGGCAGTTGATCGAGTTCGATGATGCGTGGGACTTCGACACGGTCTACGGCGCGCTGCACGATTTTGCACGCAGCTACGCGTTCGATCTGGAACACGAAGACTACCTCCTGCATATCACCACCGGCACGCACGTCGCGCAGATCTGTCTGTTCCTGCTCGCCGAGTCGCGCCACCTGCCCGCCCGGCTGATCCAGACCTCGCCGCCCCAGAAATCGCGCGGTGCCTCGGCCGGCTCGTACAGCATCATCGACCTGGACCTCTCGAAGTACGACCGCATCGCCCAGCGCTTCGCGCAGGAAACGCTCGAAGGGCTGAGCTTTCTCAAGGCAGGCATCCAGACACGCGACAAGCAGTACAACCGGCTGATCGAACAGATCGAACACGTCGCGATCCACAGCACGCACCCGATCCTCCTCACCGGCCCGACGGGCGCGGGCAAGTCACAACTGGCTAAACGCATCTTTGAACTCAAGCAGCATCGCCGGCAAATCACCGGCCGATTCGTCGAGGTCAACTGCGCCACACTGCGTGGCGACGGCGCGATGTCCACGCTCTTTGGCCACCGCAAGGGCGCATTCACCGGCGCCGTCACAGACCGCAAGGGTCTCTTGCGCGAGGCCGACGGCGGAGTGCTTTTTCTGGATGAAGTCGGCGAACTGGGCCTGGACGAACAGGCAATGCTGCTTCGGGCCATCGAGGAGCAGCAGTTCATGCCGATGGGCAGTGACCGCGATGTCAGCAGTGCGTTTCAACTCATCTGCGGAACCAACCGCGATCTGGTATCGCAGGTAGCGCAGGGTGCTTTTCGTGAAGACCTGCTGGCGCGGATCAATCTCTGGGCCTACCGCATGCCCGGCCTGGCTCAGCGGCGGGCCGACATCGAGCCGAACCTGGCGTATGAACTGGATCGAATCGCCCGACACACCGGCCGACAGGTGCGTTTCAACAAGGAAGCAAAAGAGAATTTCATGCGGTTTGCGCTGGCAAGCGACACGCCGTGGTCCGCGAACTTTCGTGATCTCGCTGCCGCGGTGACACGCATGGCTACGCTCGCGCCCGGCGGCCGCATCGGCACACGACAGGTCGAGGAAGAAGTCGCCCGGCTACGCGAGGCTTGGCGAGGCACGCTGGCCAGCCCCGAAGACCTGCTCGTTCGCGAGGTCCTTGGCGATCAACCGATCGACCTCTTCGATCAGGTGCAGCTTGCCAAAGTGATCGGTGTCTGCCGGGCATCGCGCTCGCTTTCGGAAGCGGGTCGACAACTGTTCCAGACATCACGCGAGCAGCGGAAGTCCGTCAACGACGCGGACCGCCTGCGGAAGTATCTGGCGAAGTTTGGATTAAACTGGGACAGCGTGACAGCGACAGATTAAGGCGATCTTGCGATAGAATCGGTACATAAACCTTCATGATGCGGGACAAGAGTCATGCCGATCGACACACGAAAGTCTGAGCGGGGTCAGTTGAAGTTTGATTCGCTTGATGCGGCGCTGGCACATGCCCAGGCGTTGGTGCAGGCGGAGCGTGAAGGCCGGATCAAGCGTACCGGCAACTGGACGCTCGGGCAGACGCTGGGGCACCTGGCGTTCTGGACCAATGCCTCGTTTGACCCGATCCCCATGCGCGTGCCGTGGTTCGTGCGTTTCTTCATGCAGATGCGGCGGAAGAAGATCTTCTACGCCCCGATGTCCGCAGGAATCCGGATCCCCGGCATCAAGGGCGGCACGCTCGGCACCGAACAACTCTCCACCGAAGAGGGCCTCGCAAGGTTCCGCGCTGCACTGGCGCGTTTTGCCAGCGAAACACCCAAGCCCGTGAACCCCGCCTTTGGCCCGATGAATACCCAGGAGTGGAAGGCGCTGAACTGTCGCCACGCAGAACTGCATCTGAGCTTTTTTACAGCTTGATTCGCAGGTTGCTTGAGCGTGTGTTGATACTTTTGTCGCAGCGAAACAGGCTGCACTAATCACGGAGCCTGTTCCGGTCCGCGGCGCTTACCCTTCCAGTTGCGCATGGTGTCGGTCGTCCCGACCATCCCATCGTCGTTGGTGATGCCGTCAAAGACTAACGGCATGAAGGGGTCGGGCTTTTCACGCGCCGTCCAGGCGATGGCCCGCAGAACTACGATCCGAAATTCGGGTTCAAAATACGTGAAAGTGTTGTGTCCGGCCGTGGTGCCAAAGACGCGGCCCTTGCCCGGCTCATGCGTCCAGAAGACCGGCGAAAACGCCTGCGAAAGCTCCGACGCCGGCACGCGTTGCGAGCTGTCCTCCGCCGGGCCGGTGCGGACCTCACCCAGGACATCGATCCCCTCGGCTTGGTTCAAGTCCCAATAAAACTCATCGTTCAAACTGAGTTGTTCTGAGAAGCCTTGAAAAACCGCGTGATCGTTACGGATCTTAATATCTTCGAAGATCGCGCCCCACTTGGATCGGCCTTCATCCCACGACATGCCCAGGCACGAGCAGAGTCTCTTGCCCTCAGAGGCCGGCCGCATGATCGCCGTTTCATGCAGTGCAACCACGCCGCCGCCGGCCTTGATGTACGACTCAAACATCGCGTACTGCTCGTCGGTCAGTTGTGGCAGGTGAAGGTACATGACCACCACATCCGCCTTGTCGAACTGTTCGCGCGTCGGGAACTCATAGGCGGTCTCGACCGTCACACTCGGCACCTTGCGGAGTAACGCAACCATGGCGTCGCGTACCCGCAGGTAGTCGTGAGCGCCGGGCGCGTGATGCTTGTCATACCCCCACACCCAGAGGACATGCAGCGGCCGGGAAGCCTCAGTGGACGCGATCGGGCCGATGAGCTTCTCAACCGCCTCGCGCGGCATGAGTGCCTTGGGCTTTTGCCAGGTGTGCTGGCCCAACGCTGGACTTGCGATCAGCAGGAGGATCAGGAGCGCGATCAGACGGATGCGGGTCATCAGTTTTACTCGTATCAAAGGTGGGGCGGTTGCCGGGTCAAGTTGCATTGTCCAATAAGGACACATGATACGCCGCGTATCGATGTAGCCGTAAACAAATTGATAAAACGGTTATTCGCTGCACGCCGTGCAAGAACGGCTATCGTACATGACACGGTGAATACCCTCCGGCGTGACGCATGCGATTGATGTTCGGAAATAGTCACGAAAAGGTTGAACAACTTCTGATCGGATGTAACATTGGAGATGCTACGACGTCGCCAGAGAGTCTGGCTCAAGTTCTACAAGATCGTAAGCCAACAGGGCTTGTCATCAACACGTCCCGCCGGGGCTACAGGAAGCATCGCGATGATTGATGCCAGCAGGACCCGTTCGCGATGGTTGCTGACGCAGCCGCTGGCGTGGCTGGGCGTCTGCGGGTTGCTGGTGTTGTCTGGCTCGTTTGCTCAGGCCGAGGAGATCGATTTTGACCGCGATGTCAAGCCGATCTTTGATCTTCACTGCGTCAAGTGTCACGGCGCGGACAAACAACTCGGCGGGCTTCGCCTGGACAGTGCGGATGCGCTTCGCGGAGGCGATAGCGGAAAAGTCATCGTCCCGCGCGCGAGTCAGGAAAGCCTGCTGATACAGCTTGTATCCGGGAGTGTGCCGGGCGATCCCGACGCGATCATGCCGCCCAAGGGCAAGGGTCCGACGGCTCAGGAGATTCAGACGCTGGTGCGTTGGGTCCAGGCGGGCGCGGATTGGCCGGCCGGTGTGGCCGGTCGCAGTTCGCACTGGTCGCTGCAACCTCTTGGGCAGCCCGAGGTGCCCGACGAGGCTTTTGCCAACTGGGCGCGCAATCCGATCGATCGCTTCATTGGCAAGCAGTTGAAAGATGCGGAGTTGGCCCCAACGCAGGAGGCCTCAGCCCGCGCGTTGATCCGCCGACTGAGCCTGGACCTGATCGGCTTACCGCCGACGCCCGAGGAGGTGCAGGCGTACATCAACGATGATCGGCCCGATGCGTATGAGCGATTGGTGGATCGTCTGCTTGCGTCACCGCATTATGGCGAGCGATGGGCACGGCACTGGTTGGATATTGTTCGCTTTGGTGAGAGTGATGGTTTTGAGCGTAACAACCCACGGACCAACGCGTGGCATTATCGCAACTGGGTGATTGATGCACTCAACAGCGACATGCCCTATGACCAGTTCGTGCGGATGCAACTGGCTGGCGATGTGTTGGCTGGCGACGACCCGTCGATGATCGCGGCGACGGGGTTTCTGGTGGCGGGTCCTCACAATGTCACGCTGCCGTCGAGTCAGGTCATGCGGCAGACGATGCAGCAGGACGAACGCGAAGACCTGGTCGGGACGATCGGGCAGACATTCCTGGGGCTGACGATCAATTGCGCGCGATGTCATTCGCACAAGTTTGATCCGATCACGCAGCGGGAGTACTACAGCTTCGTCGCGGCGGTGGCTGGCGTCTCGCATGGTGAACGCGATGTCAAACGCGATGTGAATGATGAAGAGATCAATCGGTCGATTGCCGACCTTACGCAGCAGCGGGCGGCCGTCGTGGCCAAGGCCAGAGCGATCGAGGCTACGGGCCGTACGCGCGTGCTTGCCAAGCGCTGGAACGAAAGCAAGACAAAGTCCAAGGGCCCCGAACCGGTGGCGCGGTGGGACTTCAACGAAGACCTGAACGACAGCATCGGCCAGGCCCATGGCCAGGCGATCAACGGCGCGCAACTGGAAGGCGGCATGCTCGTGCTCGGGGCAGGCAACGCTTACGTGCGAACCAAACCACTCGCTTATGAGCTTCAAGAGAAAACGCTAGAAGTCTGGGTGTTGCTGGATAACCTCAAACAACGCGGCGGCGGAGTGATGTCCGTTGGCGGTATCGACGGCGTGAGTTTTGATGCGATCGTCTTTGGCGAGCGCGAGCCCGCGCGGTGGATGGCTGGCAGCGAGGGCTATGCCCGCTACACGCCCTTCCGCGCGTCGGCCGAGACCGAAGCGGACAGGCAGGCTGTGCATCTTGCCGTTGTTTATCACGCGGACGGCACGATCATCGGCTACCGCAACGGCAAGCCCTACGGCCGCGCGTATCAGAAAACCCTCAAGCCCTTTGAGGCTGGGCAGACGCAGGTGCTCTTCGGCCTGCGGCATGAGCCGGCGGGTGGTGACCGCCATCTTTCAGCGCGACTGGACCATGCCCAGTTGTACGATCGGGCCTTGACACCTGAGGAAGTATTGGCGTCTGCTGCTGCGTATCAAGACGCTGTATCCGAAGCGGAACTGATTGATGCGTTGTCCAGCGAGAAAGCGGCGCAGCGGCAGAGGCATCAGGAGGAACTGATCGACATCGACACGCGGATCGCTTCGCTTGAGGAACTGCTCAAGCCGGTGAAGGTCTATGCGGTTAAACCGATCAAGCCCGAGGAGGTTCGCGTACTTAATCGCGGCAACGTGACCGAGCCGGGCGAGGCGGTGCTGCCGGCGGGCCTCGCGGCGGTGCCC
>JBGSTE010000538.1:0-5869 GCA_041736655.1 Phycisphaeraceae bacterium
ATGGTCGGTGGGGGCGGGGGCACCTCGACCGGGTCCTTCGGCGTGCCGCGGCCGCTGCCGGACCACTTGGCGGGCAGTTACGACGCCCAGCAGATGGTGCTTTCGCCGGACTATTCGTTTGATAATTTCATCAGCGGGCCCAACAACCGCCTGGCCTACGCCGCGGCCGTCGCCGTCGCCGATCAGCCGGGCACGGCTTACAACCCGCTATTCATCCACGGCGGGGTCGGGCTTGGCAAGACGCACCTGCTGCAGGCGATCTGCCAGAAAATCCTCAACGCCAACCCCGACTACAACATCCTCTACGTCTCCTGCGACGCGTTCATGAACCAGTTCTTCGAGTGCGTCCGCAACGGACAGATGAGCGAGTTCCACCAGCGCTACCGCCACGTGGACATGCTCGTCATCGACGACATCCACTTCCTGGCCGACAAGGAGCGAAGCCAGGAAGAGTTCTTCCACACCTTCAACGAGCTGTACCAGCACAACAAGCAGATCGTGCTCAGCTCCGACGCGGCCCCCAACGAGATCCCCAAGCTCGAGGAACGGCTGATCAGCCGGTTTAACTGGGGCCTGGTCGCGCAGGTCAGTCGGCCGTGCTACGAGACCCGCATCGCGATCCTCAAGGCCAAGGCCGAGCTCCGCGGCGCCGTCGTCCCCCACGAGGTCCTCGAGTTCATCGCAAGCCGGGTCGACTCCAACGCGCGTGAACTGGAAGGCGCGATGACCAACCTCATCGGCCACGCGAGGCTCAAGAACGTGCCGATCGACCTGAGCCTGTCCCGTGAGCTGCTGGGTGTCGAGGTCTCCGCGCCGCGCAACAACCAGGTCACGCTCCAGGTCATCATCGACGCGGTCACGCAGTTCTACAGCGTCAAGCTCCAGGACCTCCAGTCCCGAAGGCGACACAAGTCCATCACCGAGCCACGCCAGGTCTGCATGTGGCTGGCCCGCAAGAACACGCGATTTTCACTTGAAGAGATCGGCGGGTACTTCGGCGGACGCGACCACACCACCGTCATGCACTCGATCAAAACCGTCGACCAGCGCTGCGAAAACGACCCCTCCTACGCCGCGCAGGTCAACCAGCTCAACGGCCAGATCCAGCCCCAGGCCTGACGAGCCCCGACAACCCAAGCCCGCGCTCCGCAGCAAGAGCATCTTGCATGATGGTTGTCCCGTGGGTGCCACTGACAAGGCTGCTTTGAGCCTTGTCAGTGCTTCACGCTCTCGCACTGACAAGCTCCGCAGACTCCGCTTGTCAGTGGCACCCACAACAGACCGGTTGCAATTGCACTCAATGGGGGTTTTCCAGGCCTGTGGAAAACACGTGTAAAAGCGCGCTGCTGCTGTTGGGCTTGGGGGTTCTGGCCGTCGGCACCGTTATGCCGACATGCCTCCAGAGGCCTTCAAAGCCTTGCCGACAGGCCCCCAACTACCGCCTGCCGCTCACTGCCGCCAGCTAAGTGTCAGTTCGTCCGGATTGATCTTCATCTATAAACACATTTTATAACTTGTCTTATGTCACCGCTCGCGACTTATCCACGAACCGTCCTGACTACTACTAAGAAGAAGAAATCTATCTTTCTATTATTCTCCGTTGTACCTGTACGCGAGCCAACCAGGCGTTGCCCGCTAACTCAGCCTTAGCCTTCAATCACCCCGCGTTGGGGATAACCCGTTTGGCTCGCTAGCGTGATGGACGCAGGGGCTGACAATTTGGACACCAGGCCGTCGTTCGACCGGCTACCTGTTCGCTGACAATCACTGCCCCGCAGCCTCGTCGCGTGCATCGCTCGCCCGATCGGCCGTAGACGCGGTGGTGGTTCTGCTGGCTGCCCGGCTGATTCTGAGCATCCACGTAATCCCGCAGGCTCGACCCGCCCCGCTCAATGGCCCGACTCAGGAGCGTCCTCATCTGCCCCACCATCGACTTCGCCAGCTTCGCATCAATCGACTTTGCCCCCTGGTGCGGGTGCAGCCGCAGGCCAAAGAGCAGTTCATCAACGTAGATATTGCCCAGGCCCGCGACAAGCTGTTGATCTAAGAGCGCCGCCTTGAGGATCCGCTGCGTCGCGCCAAGCAGGCGGTGTAGATCGCTCGGCGTGATGCTCAACGCATCAGGCCCCAGCGCGGACCACCGCTGCGTAATAAGCTCATTCAGCTCAGCAAAGCTCCACAGCCCGCCAAAGCGGCGCGGGTCGGTGAATCGCAAGGCCTGGCCGTGGTCCAGTTGCCAGAGCACGTGCGTATGCGCGGGCAGTTCGAGTCTCGTTGTTGAACCCGCGGCAGGGCTCAGGCGTTCAAGAGGGGCGGGCTTGCTGTCGTGACCGTCGGGATAAGGCATGACGCAGAGCTGGCCCGACATGCCCAGGTGGACACAGACGCATCGGCCGGTCTGTCCGATCAGCGCCAGTTGCTTGCCATGACGAAGGACCCTCTCAACCCGATCGCCTTGCAGAAGGGCGTGCGGGGTTGCCTCGCCGCAAATCACGCCCGGCCGGATGACGCGCACCGCGGTCACCGGGCGTCCCACGACCAGGCGCTCAAGCGATCGCCGGACACACTCAACCTCGGGCAGCTCGGGCATCGCAGGATTTTAGGTCAACGACACGGTGGGATGGGCGTCCCGCCCGTCTTGGCAACCTAGGGCTATACTCGGCCGTCGGCAGAACCACTCTGAAAGGCTTTACATGTCGCAAATCCGCTCTGATGCCTCCCTGGACCTCATCCAAGAAGTCAGCCGTGCCGCCGTCGGCCTCAAGGACCAGGTCGCCAAGATCGTCGTCGGCCAGGACGAAGTGATCGAGCAACTCTTCATCTGCCTCTTCACCAAGGGCCACGGCCTACTCGTCGGCGTGCCCGGGCTCGCCAAGACCCTGCTCGTCTCCACCGTCGCGCAAACACTGTCGCTGCAGTTCAACCGCATCCAGTTCACACCCGACCTCATGCCCAGTGACATCACCGGCACCGAGGTCATCGAAGAAAACAAGACCACCGGCCACCGCGAGATGCGCTTCGTCAAGGGCCCGGTCTTCGCCAACGTCATCCTCGCCGACGAAATCAACCGCACGCCTCCCAAAACCCAGGCGGCGCTCCTCGAAGCCATGCAGGAGCACCACGTCACCACCGGCGGGATGCGCCACGCACTGCCCCAACCCTTCTTCGTCCTGGCCACGCAAAACCCCATCGAACAGGAAGGCACCTACCCGCTGCCCGAGGCGCAACTGGACCGCTTCATGTTCAACATCAAGGTTGGCTACCCCAGCGCTGAAGAAGAAATGGAAATCGTCAAACGCACGACGACCCGCCAGAAGGCCACCGTCGAGCACGTCTTGTCGGCCGACAAGGTGCTGCAGATTCAGGACGTCGTGCGTGATGTGCCGGTCGCTGAACACGTGATCAAGTACGCGCTGCGATTGGTCCGGGCCACCCGCTTCCCGGAAAAGGGCGAGCCGGACCCGCGGCCGGACTTCCTGAGCAATTACCTGCGCTGGGGCGCTGGTCCGCGCGCGAGCCAGAACCTCATCCTCGCCGGCAAGGCCCACGCGCTCCTGCACGGCCGAACACACGTCGAACCCGAAGACATCCAGGCTGTGACGTTGCCGGTGCTCAGACACCGCATCCTGACCAACTTCGCCGCCGAGGCGGATGGCGTGAGCAGCGACGACTTGATCACCCGGCTGATGGAACACATCAAAGTGGACGCGACGAACGATCGTCAGGCCGAGGCGGTGTTACGTTAATAATTATGAACCACAGATGCACACGGATTCACACGGATCAATCCGGCCATCCATCTGTGTTCATCTGTGTTCATCTGTGGTTTAAAAATGCCCACCTCCACCGCTAGTTTTACCAGCTACCTCGACCCACAGACGCTCGCGCGCGTCGGCTCGCTGGAGCTGCGCGCTCGCATGATCGTCGACGGCCTGATGACCGGGATGCACCGCTCGCCGATGCAGGGCTTTTCCGTCGAGTTCGCCCAGCACCGCCAGTACGTGCCGGGCGACGACACGCGGTTCCTGGACTGGAAGGTCATGGCCAAGACGGACAAGCTGTACCTGAAGCAGTATGTCCGCGAGACGAACCTGGACATGATGGTGCTGGTGGATGTCAGCGCGTCGATGGACTACACCTCGGGCGGGCGGTTTACAGGCAGCACGCCCAAGAGTGAATTGATGAACGAAGGCCGAGCACCCAGCGGCGCGGGGCGGGACTTTAAGGGTTCAGCCCCCAAGGGCTGGCGGAAGATCGACCACGCGTGCGCGCTGGTCGTTGCACTCTCGCAGTTGGCGCTGAATCAGGGCGACCGCGTCGGGCTGGGCGTCTTTGCGGACGACGTGAAACGCTCGACGCGCCTCAGTAACAGTCAGGGCCATTGGCGCGATATCACGCAGGCGCTGGTGGATGCCGCAATGGTCGGCGGGACGAGCAGCGCCAAGGCCAGCAGCGAGACGATCAAGGGCCGAACGAATCTTGGCGTGGTGTTTGATCACTTACTGGCGCAGCTTCGACGCAAGGCGCTGGTGGTCGTGATCAGCGACCTCTTTGATGACATCGCCAACATCGAGCGCGGGCTGGCCCGGTTGCGATACCGCGGGCACGATGCGCTGGTGATTCAGGTGATGGATATCGCGGAGTTGAGTTTTCCGTTTCGCAGCGTCAGCGAGTTCACGGGCTTGGAAGGCGAGGGCCGGCTGCCGCTGGACCCGCAGGCGATCCGCAAGACGTACCTGGAGGTCGTTGAAGAACACAACCGCGCGGTGGCCAAGGCGTGTCAGAAGTTCCGCATCGACCACATCCTCTTAAACACCAGCGAACACCTGGGCCCGCCGTTGTCACACTTTTTAGCCAAGCGCACGGCGATGCTGAATCGAGGGAGCTGAGATGATTCGTTTCTTGAAACCACAGATACACACCGATACACACAGATTATTAAGGCCAGCCAGGTCCTTTCTTGAATCTGTGTTCATCTGTGTTCATCTGTGGTTCCAAACACGAACGGGAGTTGTTGTATCAAACAGATGATCGCACAATCCGCCGGCCTCTTCACCGTACCCATGCTCGCGTGGCTTGGGCTCGCGGCGGTGTCGATCCCGATCATCATCCACCTCATGAGCCGGTTTCGACGTCGGCCCGAGGCGTGGGGCGCGATGCGATTTCTCATCGAGGCCTACCGCAAACAACGTAAACGCCTGCAACTTGAAAAGCTGATCCTGCTGCTGGTGCGCTGCCTGGTGGTCCTGCTGGCGGGGCTTGCCTTGGCGGGCCCGGTGCTTAGTGGCTGCTCGCGCGGCGGGCTGGTCTTTGGCGGCAGCGGCGGGCGGGTGGTGTACATCGTCATCGACGATGCGCTGTCGAGCCAGACGCGCGAGGCGGGCGCGACCCGGCTTGAGATGTTTAAGCAAGAGGCGCTCAAGGTCATCGGCGAGATGAAGCCGGCGGACCGGGCAGTGGTGGTTCGCATGGCCCGGCCGGTGAAGACGGTACTCGATGCGCCGAGCGTCGACGCGAAGGTGCTGCAAGAGGCGATCAACGCGATTGAAGCGCGCTACAGCCGGGGCGAGTTGATCGAGGCGCTCTCGCTGGTGCAGGCGTCGATGGACAGTGAAGCGGTCAGGGATGGCGACGCGGTGGTGGTGGTGCTCAGCGATTTCCCTGCGTCGGCAGGCTATTTTGAACAGCCCTTGCCGACGGAGCTTGAGGGGCTTGGCGAGCGGGCGACGATCGTGACGACGCTGGCCTCGCAGGGCACGGAGAACGTGCAGGTCATGTCGCTTGAACCGCGCCGGCGGATGGTCGTGGCCGAGTCGACCGGCTCGACGATCGTCAGCGGCCGGGCGCGGTTGAGGCGATTCGGCACGAT
>JBGSTE010000089.1:0-14451 GCA_041736655.1 Phycisphaeraceae bacterium
ACTGATGAAACCGCCTGCGGGCATGCACTCGGCGATCGTCTCGCGTGTCAAGGTCGTGGGCAAGATGGACATCGCCGAAAGACGATTGCCGCAGGAAGGCCGTGTGCGGATCGTCGCCGAGGGACGCGATGTCGACCTGCGGGTGTCGTCGATCCCCACGCTGTTAGGCGAAAAGCTGGTCATCCGTCTGCTGGACAAGTCGAACCTCAACGTCCGTATGGAGCAGTTGGGCTTCCGCGAAGAAGCGCTCGACCGCTTCAAGCACATGCTCCGCCAGTCCTACGGCCTGGTGCTTGTGACAGGCCCGACCGGCTCGGGCAAAACCACCACGCTCTATTCCGCGCTCGATCTCCTGCGAAGCCCGGAGACGAACCTCGTCACCGTCGAAGACCCGGTCGAATACCAGATGGACCTGATCAATCAGATCCACGTCAACGAATCGGTCGGCCTGACCTTCGCCCGCGCGCTGCGCAGCATCCTGCGTCAAGACCCCGACATCATCATGGTCGGTGAGATCCGCGATGAAGAGACCGCACGCGTTGCCGTACAGGCGGCGCTGACTGGCCACCTCGTCCTCGCCACGCTGCACACCAACGATGCGCCAGGCGCGGTATCACGATTACTCGACATGGGGATCGAGCCTTATCTGCTGTCGGGCGCACTGGTGGGTGTGGTTGCTCAGCGGCTGGCGCGCAAGGTCTGCGCGGCCTGTGCGACCAAGTACCACCCCGAACCGTCGCTACTCGAAGAAGCGGGGCTACTCGATAAAGTCGGTCGGGCATTCCGACACGGCACGGGCTGTCGTGAATGCCACGACACCGGCTTCCGCGGCCGGCTTGGTATTTATGAGGTGATGGAAGTTTCACAGAGTATCCGCAGGATGATCCACAAGGGTGCGGCGGCCCACCAGATCCGTGACCAGGCCCGCAAGGAAGGTGTCCGCACGCTCAGTGAAGAAGGGGCCGAGATGGCACTGTCGGGTGCGACATCGCTGGAGGAGATCCTGCGCGTGACGCGTAACGAAGGCGACCTTGATGCGGAAGAGCCGACACCGACACCGCCAAAGCCTGTCGATGAACACATCGCCGTCAAGCCCGGCAAGGAGGCGGCATGAAACTGGTCTACGACGCGGTGAGTTTGAGCGGATCGCCTGTGAGCGATGTGCTCGAAGCGACGAGCATCGATGAGGCGATCGACCTCCTTCGCGGCAAGGGGCTATTTGTTACGCAGATCGAGCCGGAGGGCGATCGCAAGGCCAAGGCCAAAGCCAGAGCAAAGAAGTCTGGTTCCGCCGGTATCTCGCTTAAAGGTAAGACGCAGCGGCTCAAGCAGGTCGCGATGTTTTCACGGCAGTTGAACGTACTGGTAGCAACCGGTACACCGCTGGCCGACGGTTTGTCTGCGCTGGAGCGACAGGTCCGCGACGAGGATTTCCGTAAACAACTGAGCCTGATCCGCGAACAGGTTGAACATGGCTCAACGCTCTACGAGTCGCTTGGCCGAGCACCGCAGTACTTCGACGAGGTCTACCGCAACATCATCAAGGCCGGCGAAACCGCGGGCGCGCTGCCCACGATGCTCGACCGACTCTCGATCCTCACGCGTAAACAGGTACAGATCCGCTCGCAGATCAGCGGGGCGTTGATCTACCCCGCGCTATTGATCATGATCAGTATCGCGGTGCTCGTCATCATGCTGACCTTGGTCATGCCACGCTTTACAGGCATGTTTGAGACGCTCGATGTCCCCTTACCCGCGACGACGCAGATGCTCATGGCCCTGTCAGGCATCATCCGCACCTACTGGTGGGCGGTGCTGCTAGGCGCGGTCGGCGGGATGATTGGTCTGGCTTTCGGGATGCGAACCCCTACCGGCAAGCGCATCATCGACCACCTGATGATCACCGTGCCGACGCTGTCGAGCGTGACCCGCTCGTACGCCACCGCGCGGATCGCCCGCTTGATGGGCGTGCTCATCGAGTGCAACGTGCCGCTCGTGGAGACGCTGCAACTGGTGCGTAACGCAACGGGCAACCACCACTACGAAAAACTGATGATCCAGGCCGAGCAGACGGTGCTCAGCGGCGAGCCGGTCAGCGGCGCATTTGCCAACGATCGCCTGATCGAGCCTGCGTTGTACGAGGCGGTACGCAACGGCGAGCAGTCCGGCCGCATGAGTATGCTCATGCTCACCATCGCGGACTTCATGGACGAAGAGAACGACACGCGCCTCAAGGCGTTGACCAGCCTCTTTGAGCCGATCATACTGATCTTCCTGGGCGTGATGGTCGGCGGGATCGCGATCAGCATGTTCCTGCCGATGTTTGACCTGACGGCGATGGCGGGGGGTGGCCATTGATCCACCGATATATCAGTAAGTCAAGCGTGATCGGGCTGGACATCGGCCGGGTCACGATCAAGGCGGCGCAGGTCACGCAGACGCCCAAGGGCCCGCGGCTGGACGGTGTGCTCTGCATGCGTCGGATGTCGCACGGCGGCGCGCTCAGTGAAGACGAAGCCGACAAGCTGATGCGAGCGCTCCGTCGGCGTGGCCTGGACTCGATGAGTGTGGTGCTCCTGGCCGCATCCGATGCGATCATCAGCGGCAGCATCAGCATTCCGCCGCCGCAGACCCCGGCACCACGCGAGACGATCGTTCAGATGGAATTGTGCAGGGCCTATCGCCTCACACCCCAGACCTTTGAGTTTGCGTGGTGGGACCTGCCGCCGACCACCTCCGGCGGGCAGACGAACCAGGCGCATGTGGTGGCGTTGCCACACGCAGCGGTTGCGCCGATCGTCAATACGCTTGACGCCAAGGGCTTCGAGGTCGTTAAGACTCTGCCCGCGTCGATCGCCTTATTGACCGCAGCGCTTCGTCGGCCGATCGATCCCCGCCGGATCGTCGCGGTGATCGATCTGGGTGCTCAGGCCTCTCGGCTGGCGTTGATCTATGCGGGGCGAGTCGTACACGAAAGGCTGCTGCCTGAGTTTAATGCGAAGGTGATTGAAGAAGGCCTGGCGCAGGAGCTTGACACGACCGTCGAGCTTGCGAGGCAGGCGCTAACACACTTTGGCCTGCGCGATGAACCTGACGGGGCGGTGGCGTGCGGGACCACGATGGTTCTCAACAGCGCGGTTGGCGCGCTGGCCGAGCAGATCGGCATGTCCTTCGCTTTCATCAGCCACCTGTACCCCGATGCGGAGCTTGGCCCGCTGCTCTTAACCGGTGGCGCTGCGAACATGCCGGGACTGACCAACGCGCTTTCACAGGAGCTGGACCTGGAGACGCAGACCCTCACGCCCGGGACACTGGTGAAGAACGAGTGCTTCGGCAGTGAGACGAATGACCCGGCGGTGACCGCGGCGCTCGGTGCCGCCCTGTTTGCGAGGGCTGACGCATGAATGCATCGGACCTTACGCCGCGATCCTATCGCGTCCGCTGCCGACAGCGAATGGCGCTGCGCTACTGGGCGTTGGCGGTTGCTGTTTGTGGGCTCTTCGCCATCGCGACGATCAGCCTGGAATCAACGCGACACGCCGACCTGTCCAACGCGGTGATCCACGAGCAGATCCAGCAGGCTCGCCTGCGAACCGAGCAGACCCAGGCGAAGGTGCAATCGCTGACCACGCTCCTTCAGCAGTACGAGCGCGAGTTGCAGGCCCAGGAACACCTGACGCGCCGCCCGGACTGGAGCGATGTGATGGGCCGGGTCTCTTCGCAGTTCCAGGGCCAGGTGATGACAGGCTTCCGGCTCGGACCCGCTTCGCAGAGCAACATCCGCGCTGGGCTCGGCTCGATCGCAACAAGCGTGCCGGCCGACTCGATTTGGTTGGTACTGACCGGTGTGGCCGGTGCGAACAGTGACGTGTCGGGTCTGATCCTCCGTCTTGAAGAATTAAAACTTTTTGAGCGCGTGGTGATGACCGAGACACGTCGTGAGAGCTTTGCCGGTTCTCCGCGTACCGGTTTTGTCCTCGCGTGCAGGGTGCAGTAAGGAGCCAAGCATGAAGCAGAGCATGATCCAGGCGCAGGGCACGATGCCGATCCATGCCGGCGGGATGGTGGTCTGTCTGCTGCTGATGATCTCGGGCTGGTTCTTCGGGCTTAGCCCGATGCTCTCTGAGTCTGATGAGTCGTCGTCGACGTTGGAAGCGTCACGGCTGGCGCAGGAGCAGGCCCAGCACGGCAAAGAGAAACTGGAAGAACTCACTCAGCGAGTCCAGACGATGCGCGCGGAGCTGGATCAGAAACCCGTGAGCCTGGTACCTGCAACGCAGATCAACCCGCTCCTGGCGCTCTTGTCGGGCTGGGCTGATGAACAGCGGCTGACCATCACGCGGACCAACGCCGGCCAGCCGGTGGTGATGACCTGGTACGACTACGTGCCGATTTCCCTTGCGGGCGAAGGCGATTACGGCGATCTGCTGGGCTTTTATCACAAGCTCTATGCGGATCGCGGGGACCTGGGCGTGGTGTCGTTCAACGTGAGCCGGCTGGCGAGTAACACCGGCGTGAGCTTTGAGATCGAGCTGGCGTGGTATGTCGTCAGTGAGCAGGTGCAACCGGACCGCACCACAGCCCAGGTGCCCACGAACTAGCAGAGCGAAGGATCTTGACGATGCAGATGACCAGACAGCGGAAGATGCTGATCGCCGTCGCCGGGCTGGGGCTTGGCGGGCTGATGTTGGATAAGTTCGTGCTGGCCCCACCGCAGTCGGCCTCGGCTGACGAGTACGCAGTCGACGCAGAGGAGAAAGCACCACAAGCCGCCGCCCCTGCAGCGGCAGACGGCCATTCCGCCGGCACGGCACAGGCATCAACTACGCTGCCCTCGTTTGCAACGCTGACTGATCGGCTCATCGCCACATCCAGTGAGTCGACTTCGTCGTCTTTCACAGACCCGTTCAAGCTGCCCGACGGTTGGATCGCGCCGCAGAGCGGGCTTAATCAACCTGAGGCGAATAACAACGACACGACAGAGTATGAAGATTCGCGCCAGCTCCTGCTGGAGCAGTACAAACTAGACGGCACATCGCGTCTGGTGTCTGAGCAGGGCGAAGAAATCATCGCGGTAGTTACCGGTGAGAACCAAAGCCGTCGGCTGATGCTCGTGGGTCAGACCGTGGAGGTCAAACTCAAGAAGTCGACGCCTGACGGCTCGCCGGCCGTGGAGCACTACCGCCTCAAGGAGGTGGGAGCGGGGTTTGTGATCTGGGAATCGATAGATTCCTCCAAGCGTATCGCGGAGATGCGGACCAAGAATGTGCTCTGACGTTGCGATATCCGGGCCGATAAGCAGCGGGAGATGTCAAAAATTTCAAGCGCTTAAGTTGATGCACCCCCTTGCCGAAAGTGTTCATGGACGCCCGCGACCGATGTCAGGGCTAAGCCCAGGAACGTACCCTACATCATTCGGAGGTTTTTATGGAAAGCAGCATCACCCGGCGTAAGCGACAGGGCTTCAGCCTGATCGAGTTGGTTATCGTCGTTGTCATTATCGGCATCATCGGTGCCATCGCGATCCCCCGGCTTAGCCGTGGTGCGGAAGGCGCAAGCGACTCGGCCCTGGCCGGCGACCTCGCGGTACTCCGCAACTCGATCGACCTCTACGCCACCGAGCACAACGGCACCTTCCCGGCGCTGGCGACCTTCGAAGCCCAGCTCACGCAGTACACCAATGCCGCCGGTGCTACCAGCGCCACCAAGACCGGTGCCTACATCTACGGCCCTTACATCCGCAAGATCCCTGCCCTGAAGGTCGGCGATGAAGCGGGCAGCAACACCGTCACCGACACCGCCGGCACCGCGACTTTCGGCTGGGTCTACACCGAAGGCACGGGCGTCATCGTCTCGAACACCGCTGCCACAGAGAAAGACGCCAGCGGTAAGAAGTACAACGAGTATTAAGCACACCGACCGATGGGCGTGAGCCTGACGACGGTTGATGAACCCTACACCAGGCCGCCCGACAGTCCTCCAGGATTGCGGGCGGCCTTTCTCAGCACAAGGACAGCCATGTGTGGCGCGAAGTTCAAGCAGCGTGTGCGTAGCAGGCAAGGCTTCAGCCTGATCGAGCTGGTGATCGTCGTGGTCATCATCGGCATCATCGGCGCGATCGCGATCCCGCGGCTGAGCCGAGGCTCTGAAGGCGCCGCCGACGCGGCCCTACGCGGCAACCTCGCCGTGCTGCGCGGCGCACTGGATCACTACTCGGCTGAGCACAAGGGGCAGTACCCCGAGTTGGGCGATGTCGAGCTCAAGCTGCTGTTCTACACCAACAGCAACGGCGATGATAACGGCGCTAAAACGACTGAATACATGTTCGGCCCGTATCTGCGGAAGATTCCGCCTCTGCCCGTCGGACCGCAGAAGGGCTTCATCGGCTTTACCGAGACGCCCGGCACCGCGTCGCGCGGCTGGGTCTACGACGATAGCACCGGCCAAATCAAGGCCAACACCACCACCGAAAAAGACGCCCACGGCACGCTCTACAGCGACTACTGAGTAAGCCGGTGGCTCGCCAGCGGAGAGGAAGCATTGCGAGCGATCGACGGCCAATCTGCCTGCCGTGTACGCGGCTTCAGCCTCGTCGAGCTGGTGATCGTCGTGGTCATCCTCGGCGTCATCGCCGCCATCGCGATCCCGCGGCTTAGCAGAGGCTCCGAAGGCGCAGCGACCTCGGCGGTCAAGCACAACCTGGCGATCCTCAACAAGGCGGTGGACCTCTACGCGGCGGAGCACGGCAACCAGTATCCCCGTGCGGCGAAGGTGTCTGAGCAACTGCTGATGTATACCGATGCACAAGGTAATACTTCCGCGGTCCCCACGAGCACCCACGTCTTTGGGCCGTACTTGCGCAAGATCCCGCCCGCGCCCGCCGGCGAAGCGCCGGGATCCACCAAGCTCTCGGCCGTGGATGCTCCGGATGTGGGCTGGCTCTACGTTGCTTCGCGAGGGCGGATCTACCTGAACCGGGGCACCGCGGTTGATACCAACAGCGAAGACACCGCGCTGAACAACGTCCTCCAGAACATGGGGTTGTAATGATGCGGACACACCGCCAGCAAAACAGCGCGAACCAACCGGGCTTTACGCTCGTCGAGCTGGTGCTCGTGATGGTGATCACGGGCGTGCTTGCGGCGATCGCGATGCCACGCTTTGCACAGGCCTCGGCCAATCAGCGGCTGGAGGCTGCGGCCGACCGGGTTGTCGCGGACCTCAAGCTCGCAAGCACACGCGCCCGTGCCGCCAGCGCGCCGGCCACAATGACTTTTGATCGTGACGCCGGGAAATATCAACTCGACGCGGTCGCAGGTAACGCCTTCACCGTCGAACTCGATGAGATGCCCTACGGAGTAACGTTCGAAAGCGTCGACTTCGGCGGCACTACGGTCGCGGCGTTTAACGCGTACGGGATGCCGGTCAATGCAGGTTCAGTCACGCTTGTCAATGCCCGCCGCTCCATCAAGATCCAACTCTTCACCAGCGGCGAGGTCAAGCGATGAGACAACACGCTCCAACGCGGCGCGCCCGGGCTCACTCGTTGATCGAGCTTGTCATGAGCCTGACGATCATTTCGCTCATCGCATCGGCGGTCGGGTCGGCGGTGATCGTCGCGGCCAAGGCCAACCCTTCGAAGACCTCGCCCCAGGCAACGCTGATGGATGACAGCCGAGCCCTGGCGATCATCGCGGAAGACTTATCCGTCGCCAAGTACATCACCGCCGGGACGGACAAATCGGTCACCCTCATCGTCGCCGATCGCACCGGCGACGCCATCCCCGATCGCCTGCAATACGCGTGGTCCGGTACGGTCGGCGATCCGCTGACGGTTCAACTCAATAGTCAATCGCCGACGGTGGTCGTGGCCTCGGCTCAGTCGTTTGGACTTGCGTACGAAACTCAGGTTGTCACCAAGCAGGTTCCCGCGCCGCTGACGTATGAGGCCGAGTCGGTGATTGCCAGCTTCGAGCTCACCGCGGGGTCAGCCAATGCAGATGTGAGTAGTACCAACGCCTACGGCCAGGTCATGACCCCAGCGCTCTCTGCAGCCGCAGTAGGCTTTCTCCCGACCCGTGTCGAGTTCTACGCCCGTTCCTCCGCACCTTCCGACGGCGCCTCGCTCGTTGAGCTGCGTGACGCGGAGAACAGTAAGCCCGGTGCGACCCGCTACGCCAATGCGACTCTGAGCGAATCTGCTCTCAGTAGTTCCTTTGCCTGGTCCAACGTCGCTCTCTTACCGGAGATGTCTTACGTCCCCGCTGGACAGCCGATCACCCTGACGGTCAAGCAAAGCAGCGGCAATAACACGGTCGCACGTCTGTCATCCAATCTGAGTGTGCCTGCCGGGCTGCTGTCCTCGTCTAACGGCGGGTCGAGCTGGTCCAACTCATTATTAAACTCGCTGCTCTATCGCCTTTATGGCCAGCAGATCAAGGCTGCATCCAGCGCTATCGAATACACCCGTTACAAATGCATGGCCATCCGTGTCTCGCTGCAGAGTAGCGGTGATGCGCGCGTGCCCCTGCAACGCCGGGTCCGTCTGCTGCAGGAGCCTGAAATGTTAAGTGCCTTCTGGGAAGCAGACTTCAGCGTCAGCCCGACCCTGATGGACCTGAACAACGACGGCACGGCCGACTGGTACTACGGCTCTGGCGGCGACATCCCCGCAGGAAAATTGAGTAACGGCGTCTGGAACGCCAGCAACACCATCTCCGTGCAGCCGAACCTCTCATTTGATGATGTAACGCGGATCAGCATGCGCGCCTGTACGGCAGGAATTGACAAGATCGTGATGGTCGGGCCTTTGCATGTGGACAGCGACGGGATGATGCTACCGATCATGATGGTGTTGTGTGACAGCGGATCGGGTACGCTGACGCTTGATTTTTACAACGACCTGGTCGGTACGCCGCCCTACGGCTCGGTGCCGGGTATCCCAGCGGGCTGGGTGGATATTGACTTCATTGTGATGCCACAGGTTGACACCGTTGCGCTGTGGGTTAACGGCGGGTACATCGGCTCGGCCTTGTTTACCCGCCAGGCAGACACGGGCGAGCGTGGTCTACGCTTTTCAGGCAGCGGGCCGAGCTCAAAGTTCAACGACATCCGTGTGACCGTCGGTAGCCAAACCTTTAACGGTGTCGCCACCGATACCGATGACTCGGCTCCCGAGGCTGGCGGCTCAACGTCGGAAGGTGACGAGACTTTACTGAACACGCTCAATAACACAATCAAGCAACTGCTGAAGTAAGGTGGAAAGAAACACAAGTGAGACGAAGGCCTGTCGTACAATTAAATTCGCGTGGTCGTGCCGGCGTGACGCTCATCGAGTCGGTGATCGCGATGGTGATCCTGGCCGGGGCATTTGTGTCGTTGATGTCGGCGGTGACTTCGTCGCGTGCTGCGCAGGTCACCGCCGCCGAGCGGGCCATCGGCGATGTCCTGGCTGAGGACCTCATGTCGGAGGTGCTAGGGCAGAACTATCAGGAAGAGGGGATCAGCATCCTGGGTATCGACGGGCTTGAAATCCTTGGACCGGGGCGATCGCAGTACGACGATGTCGACGATTACAACGGCTGGACCGCGAGCCCGCCGCAGGATCAGGACTGGAGCGTGATCGCAGGCACCGAGGGATACACGCGATCGGTCACGGTGCAGTGGGTCTGGCCGCTGTTGGTGAACACGACTTCTAACAATGAAACAGGCGTCAAGCGCGTGACGGTGACGGTCAAGCGAGGCGATCGTGTCGTGTCGCAACTGGTCGCGCTGCGGTCGGACCTGCGGTAATTGATAAAGAGGAGTGCTGACATGCAGTTCATGCGAGCGAACACATTGCGACAGCCCGCGCGCCAACGGGGCACGATTTATGTGCTGGTCCTGGGCGTGGTGTCGTTGCTGGTTGTGCTCGGCGTGGCAGGGGCGATGTCCGCGCGCGTCACGGTCCAGCGTGGCAAACTCGAACAGGAACAACTCCGCGCCCGTCTGCTGGCTGAGTCCTACCTCGACTTGATCCACAAACGCATCAATGGGACTACCCTCTGGCGCAACCTCCATATCAACAACACGTGGTCCAACCCCGCTGAAATAATCGATGGTTGCCGGCTGCAATACAAGTTCGTCGATGAACAGGACGCAAACCTGAGCAACAACACCGCACAACCGTTCCGACTGTACGCCAAGGCCTCGATCGGCAACGCGGTGCGCGTCCTGAGTATCGAACTGATGCCCGACGGCAGCGGCGGCAACACGCGCAACCTGACGACCCTGCGACGTGAAGCGGCGAACTAGGCTCTGTTGGTGAACCTCAGGGGGACAGACATTCCTGTCTGTCAAAAGGCCGCAGACCTGATCCGAATACAGATTCAGTTTCGCCGATTGACAGGCGGGAATGCCTGAATCCCTGATCATGAGGTTAGAAGTTCTTAAACCGCGCGCGGGCCTCGGCGTAGCGTTGCAGGGTCGCCTGGTCGTAACTGGGTTCAAACTGCTTGACATCGCTCGACGCCGCGATCACCGCACGCGCCTCGGCGAGGTTCGACAGGTCGCCGCAGCCGATCGCTTGTACGCCGGCGTTACCCAGCGCGGTCGCTTCGATCGGCCCGGCCACGACTTGCAATCCCGTCGCGTCGGCGCTGATCTGGTTCAGCAGCGTGTTCGCCGAGCCGCCGCCGACGATGTGCAGGGTCTTGAGCGTTCGGCCGGTGAGCTGTGAGGCTGTACGCAGGAGCTGGTCATAGCGCAGCGCCAGCGAGTCGAGGATCGAGCGGATCAGCGCCGCTTCGTTGGCCGGTTCTGGCTCGCCTTTCTCCAGGCAGGCCTTGCGGATCCGCGTGGGCATGTCGCCGGGCGTGGCAAAGCGCGGATCGTCCGGGTCAAACAAACTCACCAGGCCTTTTGCTTCCTTGGCCATCAGCGCCAGCTCCGCGTAGCTGTACGTTCGGCCCTGCTCGGCCCAGACGCGGCGACACTCCTGGATCAACCACATGCCGGCACAGTTTTTCAAAAAACGCGTCGTGCCGTCGAGGCCCGCTTCGTTGGTGAAGTTCGCGGCCAGCGCCTCGGGAGTGCGGACCGGACGATCAAGCTCAAGGCCGACCAGCGACCATGTTCCGCTGGAGATGTAGGCGCTGGTCGTCGGGTCCACCATCGGCACCGCGACGACGGCCGAGGCTGTGTCATGCGAGCCGATCACACTGACACGCGTTGATTGGGGCAGCTTCGTCGCCTGTGCGACGATGGCGTTGACGGTGCCCAGCGCTTCGCGATCGCCGGGCTGAACGATGCGTTCAAAGATCGAGCCGGGCACGCCGATGTCGCTTAAGAGATCGGTCGTCCACGAGCAGGTGGCCGAGTCGTAGCACTGGGAGGTGCTGGCGAAAGTGTGCTCGTTGGCTTTTTCGCCGGTAAGCCAGTAGCCCAGGAGGTCGGGCACCATGAGCAATGACTGGGCGCGTTCCAGCGGCCGATCCGGGTCCATCGCGTCGACGGCCAGTTGATAGAGCGTATTGATCGGCATGAACTGGATGCCGGTGCGTTCGTAGATACGCTGGTCGGTGAGCTTGTCGCGCACCTGCTGATAGATCTTGGTCTTCGCCGGGTCGCGGTAGGCGGTGGGCTGGTGGATCAGTCGGCCGGACTTGCCGACAAGCGCGTAGTCGACGCCCCAGGTATCAAAGCCGATGGAGGCGATCGCGTTGCCTCGTTCGGCCGCAAGGCGAAGGCCCGCGACGATCTCGTCCCACAGCCTAAGAAAGTCCCAGTGATATCGGCCGTCGGCGCTGCCGTCATGTACATGGACGACTCGGTTCTCAAATCGGTGTACCTCATCGAGCGTGATCGTTCGGCCGTCGAAGGCTGCGTCCATCACGCGCCCGGAGGATGCGCCCAGGTCGATGGCCAGGTAGTGCTTGGTTGTGCTCATCAGGTTCCTCGCTGAATCAGTGGGGCAGACATTCCTGTCTGCCACCGGCCGAAGGCCGGATCATACGTGTGATTCGCCGCTACGCGTCGAGGCAGACAGGAATGTCTGCCCCACGCTGGATCAGCGGCATCACAATTGCCAACAGCATATAAACTTGTCATGCATCGACAGGAGCCGCCGTATGACCATGCCGAACTATATTCTCGCACTGGACCAGGGCACGACCAGTTCCCGGGCGATCCTGTTCAACGCGTTGGCTTGGCCCGTGGCGGTGGCCCAGCAGACTTTCGAGCAGATTTATCCGCAGCCGGGCTGGGTCGAGCACGACCCGATGACGCTCTGGCAGACGCAGCGCGACGTGGCGGTCCGCGTCATGCAGCAGGCGGGCGTCAGCGCCAGCGAGATCGCCGGGGTCGGCATCACCAACCAGCGCGAGACCGCGATCGCGTGGGATCGTGCGACTGGTAAGCCACTCTGTAACGCCATCGTCTGGCAGGACCGTCGCACCGCCGATCACATCGACCAGCTCAAGGCCCAGGGCTACGACGAGTTGATCCGCAGTAAGACGGGCCTGGTTCCCGATGCCTACTTCAGCGCCACCAAGTTCGCGTGGATCTTTGCGAACGTCCCCGAAGCAAAACGGCTGGCTGCGCAAGACCAACTCTGCATGGGCACGGTCGACAGTTGGCTGATCTATCAACTCACCGCCGGGGAGTTGTTCATCACGGACGCGCCCAACGCCAGCCGAACGATGCTGTATGACATCCGGCAAGGCCGATGGGACGATGAACTTCTCGAACTGTTTGGCGTGCCAAGCAGTGCACTGCCCAAGGTCGTTGACAGCTTCGGCCCCTTTGGTCAAGTCAGCGCGGTTGATGAACTCAAGGGCATGCCTATCGCGGGCCTCGCCGGCGATCAGCAGGCGGCGCTCTTTGGCCAGATGTGCATCCGCCCGGGCATGGTGAAAAACACCTACGGCACCGGCTGCTTCATGCTCATGAACACCGGCAACACGCCGGTGATTTCCAATGCCAACCTGCTCAGCACCATCGCGATGCAGATGGGCGGCGAGCCGCTCTATGCTCTCGAAGGCGGCGTCTTCATCGGCGGGGCGGTCGTCCAGTGGCTGCGCGACGGGCTGGGTTTTATCGAGAACAGTGCCGAGGTCGAAGCGCTCGCCAACTCTGTGCCCGATACCGGCGGCGTCCACCTCGTGCCCGCCTTCGCCGGCCTGGGCGCGCCGTACTGGGACCAGAACGCCCGCGGCATCATCAGCGGCCTGACGCGCGGCACGACCAAGGCCCACCTCGCCCGGGCTGCGCTCGAGTCGATCGCTTTCCAGTGTGCGGACCTGCTCGAGGCAATGAAGCAAGATGCCAGCGATCTCGCGTCGATCTACGAGCTGCGTGTCGATGGCGGGGCGTCGACCAACGACACGCTGATGCAGATGCAGGCGGATGTGCTGCAACTTCCTGTCGTGCGCCCGACCGTAACCGAGACCACCGCGCTGGGCGCCGCGTATCTGGCGGGGCTGAGCACCGGTTTCTGGCGTGATGTGGACAGCCTGGAAGCGAACTGGCTCAGTGAGCGAACGTTTGAGCCGAGTGTCAGCGCCGACCTGGCTCAGGCAGCGCTGGCCGGTTGGCGCAAGGCTGTCGAGCGGGCCCGGAGATAAGTAGGCCGGGCTTCAGCCCGGCATGTCATGTACCCCGATTGCTGCTTCCGCGATGAAGCCTGACCTAAATACTGTGGCAGTGATGTGGCACATGGTTCCCAAGATGGAAGTTCAATCAAGTCAATGTTGCAAACATGTAGATCGCAACGCCGATGCCGCCGAGGATCACGAAAACACCTATCACATTGCATGTCATCTTCATTGCAGGGCTGGTAGGTTTATCAGGTTTGTCTTTCGGTAAGATCAGGCTTAAGCCCATCATCAGGCCTCCGAATGCGATCCCGACAGCGCCGATGCGGTACCACATCCGCCCGGATTCAATGAGTTGCTGCCCGGTTTGGCCAAGATTGAGCCAATTAGGGCTTTGATCGGCTAGAAATTCGATGAGGTTCATGTCGAGATTGTATTCTGTTTTTGACGTTGTATCGACTTGCAACTACCCTATCCGACCCCAAACACACGCTTACCCACCCCTGCGAGGAAACCCACCATGGCCATCAAGACCCTGTACGAAAAAGACGGCTCGCTCCAGCCGCTGGCCGGCAAGACCGTGGCCGTGCTCGGCTACGGCAGCCAGGGCCACGCCCACGCTCAGAACCTCCGCGACTCGGGCGTCAAGGTCATCGTCGCCAACCGCAAGGACTCGACCAACGGCAAGCTCGCGATGGAGCACGGCTTTGATCCCATGTCCGTCGCTGATGCGGTCAAGCAGGCCGACGTCATCGTCATCACGCTCCCCGACGAGGCCCAGCCGGACGTCTACAGCCAGTCGATCGCACCGAACCTGCGTGACGGCCAGACGCTGATGTTCACCCACGGCTTTAACATCCACTTCCAGACCATCACCCCG
>JBGSTE010000098.1:0-6937 GCA_041736655.1 Phycisphaeraceae bacterium
GGCACGCCCATCGCCCGCGCAGCGATCTCGCAGCTCCTTCGCCGATCGTTGTACTGCCCGGTCAGATCGTGCCTGACGCCCGAATCAACCGCGACAAAGACGTAGCCCTTCGGCAGGGCGATCGACTCAAATGTGAGCGACTGAAAATCGATTTGCAAAAGGTGCCCCGCCCGGCCACAGAGCGAGGTGAGTTGATCGAGCAGGCCCGTGTTCGCGCCGACCGTACGCGACTCGGCCCACTGCCCGATGCGTGCAAGCTCGATCGCCGGCAGGTCAAGCCGCATCAGCCTGGTTAACGCGGTCAGCGCCGCCATCTCCAGCGCAGCAGAACTCGACACGCCGGCCGAGCGCGGGACCGACGAATCCACAAGCATCGCAAAGCCGGGCACAGCGTGCCCGCGTTGGTGAAGCGCATCGACCAGGCCAAGGATGTAGTGGGTCCACTCCCCGCGCGGTGCACACGGCTGATGCAGCGGATAGACACTGGCCGAAGAATCAAACGCGGTGCTCGCAAGCTGGATCACCGGCTCATCAAGCTTCGCGATCGCCGTGTGACAGCGCAGACCCACCGCACAGGACAGGGTCAGGCCCGCGTTGTAGTCGGTGTGATTGCCCAGCACCTCGAGCCGGCCCGGTGCCGAAGCGATCACCGACGCCGGACGACGGAACACGGCGAAGAACTGCTCGGGAAGCATGGGAGCGTTTGACATGGCAGGGCGGGCACCGACAAGCAGTGGCGAACGGTGGCGTCAGGACAGCGATCAAGCTTGAGCATGATCGGCCAATCGCCACGTAGCGGCAACTCATGTCGCCAGGACACGAAAGCGTTTAAGCGCTGAGCTTTGCCGAGAGGCACGAGGCGTGCGCGGCCGGGTCGTCGTACATCGCCAGCGCCTGCTTCGCATCGACGGGCTTACTGAAGTGCCAGCCCTGGGCGTATCGGCAGGCCAGCGCCTGCAGCGTAGCGACCTGATCGGCCTGGGCGATGCCCTCGGCGATGACGTCGAGCTTCAGGTGCTGGGCCAGCTCTGTGATCGCGGAGATGATCGCGCTGCTTCGGCGGGTCTGGTCCTGTCTGGCCTTTGCCTCGTCGAGGAACGCGCGGTCGATCTTGAGCGTGTCAAAGGGCAGCTTGTGCAGCACGCTCAGCGACGAGTAGCCGGTGCCGAAGTCATCGAGCGCCAGCCCCAGCCCCAGCGATTTAAGCTCGCTGAGTTTTTCGGCCATGAAGTCCAGGTCGTTCATGACCATCGTCTCGGTCAGCTCGATCTTCAGGTCGCTGGCGTTGAGGTTGTGCGTCTGGATCTGCTCGCGGAACAGGTCGACGAGGTTCGGTTCGTAGAGCTGGCCACGCGAGAGGTTGATATTCAGGAACATCCCTCGCCCGCTTGCACGCCAGGCACCGAGCTGCGCGCAGGCGTGACGCACCACCCACTCGCCGATGGCGCCGATGAGGTTCAGGTCCTCGGCGATCGGGATGAACGTGGCAGGCGACACCGAGCCACGCTGCGGGTGCGTCCAGCGGAGCAGCGTCTCGAACCCGGCGGTCTTGCCGGTCTCCAGGTCAATGATCGGTTCAAAGACCAGGCTCAGCTCGTCGCGTTCGATGGCAAAGCGCAGGTCCTGCTCCAGTTGCAGGCGGTCGAGCATCTTCTGGTGCATGTCCTGATCAAAGAGGACGTATCGGCCCTTGCCGTTCTGCTTGGCGGTGTACATCGCGGCGTCGGCGTCGCGGAGGATGTCCTCGGCGTTTTCGTAGCTGCCGTCGGTGATGACGATGCCGATGCTCGCGGTCGAGACGACATCCTGGCCGGCGATCTGGCAGGGCTGGGCAAAGACTTTGAGCAGGCGTTGTGCGACGGCGACCGCGTCGTCCGTGCCGTTGATACCGTCCAGCAGCACGACGAACTCATCGCCGCCGAGCCTCGCGGGCAGGTGTTCGCCGGGGCCGATGCCCACCGCATCCGACTCGCGGAGGTTTTCGCGTAGGCGTTGGGCGATGTGGATGAGCAGCTTGTCGCCGGCCTCGTGGCCGAGCGTGTCGTTGATGTGCTTGAAGCGGTCAAAGTCCAGGAACAATAGGCCGCTGCGGTGGCCCTGAGCGCGTTGGGTGCGTGTGATGGACGAGTCGACGTGCTCGATGAGGGCCTTGCGGTTGGGCAGGCCCGTGAGCTCGTCGTGGTAGGCGATGTGCTGGAGCTGGTCGCGGTGTTCGCGCGACTCGGTGTTATCCAGAAAAGTCACCGCGATGCCGTCGGCAAGCTGCACCATCGCAACCAGGAACCAGCGTCCATCGTCGCCGACCTGATATTCCTTCTGGATCGGCCGCCCGTCGGTGACGATGCTGATGAGGTCGTGATAGAGCGCGTGGTCGATCAAGCCCGGCAGCACCTGCTCGAGCATCTGCCCGACGAGTTGGCCCTCGGTCTTGCCGATGAGTTTTTCGCCCGCGGGGTTGATGAGCTGGATCTGGAAGCCGTCGATCTCGCCGAGTTCTGAGCGGACCGTTTCGAGCACGCACACCCCGCCGAGCGAGCTTTCGAGGATGCAGTTCAGGACGCCCTGCGAGCGGCGCATCGCGTCGAGCTGGGCCTGTGGCGTGAGGGTACTTCGCAGCGGGCTGGTGTAGAGCGACAGTTCCTTGGCCAGTTGCTCGCGTTTACTTGTGTTGGGCGTGAAGCGTTGCACGAGTCCGAGCAGGCCGCAGCCCCCGGCGGTAATGATCAGTAGCGCATCGAGGTCGGGGATCGACGCCAGCGCGTGGTGCACTGGTGGGGAAAGGTTTTCGATGAAGTCGTTATGCCGTGACCAGACGTACCAGCCCGCGGTCAGGAGGAAGCCGGTCATCGCCATGATGAACCCGCCGATGCCGTACTTGCTGATGGCTGCGGGTTTGGGTGCGGGCAGGCCGGCGTTGAGGAGTGCGATGAGTTCGTTGAGTTGCTCGCGTTGATCGAAGGTCGTGCGTTCAAAGCGCAGGCCATGCACGTGCTCACCGCTGCTAAGTCGCCGGTGCCACATCACCCGCGCGTTGACCTTGAGCGACTGTCTGTAGGCACCCGTGAGTTCGACGCGCTGTATGCCGGTCAGTTGCCGACGCGCCAGCAGGCGGAGCCCGTCGATCGACAGGTCCACCACCGCGCCGAGGTTACACGCCATGCCCCTGGGGCGCAGCCGATCCCGGTCCCGTTTATCTGATACCTCGATCCTCACCAGGCCTCCTGAACGACGGCGGGGCAGCCGCCGTCCACCGGGTTTATCGGCCTGCCGACGCCCACGCTCAAGGCCCGGCGGGCAGGAAATGGATGGCCCGCCGGCCGCAGAAAACAGGCCAGGCGTTATGATCGTTACCGTTATCCCCAATCGACGCCGAGACCTACCGATGACCCGAACGCTCCACACCCTTTGCTGCCTGATCGTCCTGCTCCTGCCCGCGCTGACCGGCTGCAAGAGCATCTACTACGGCACGATGGAAAAGTTTGGCTACGAGAAGCGCGACATCCTTGTCGATCGCGTCGAGTCAGCCCGCGATAAGCAGGAAGACGCCAAGGAGCAGTTCACCTCCGCGCTCGAGCAGTTCAAGTCCGTTGTCGACTTTGATGGCGGTGATCTTGAAGCGATGTACAGCAAGCTCGACCGCGACTACAACCGCAGCAAGAGCGTCGCCCAGGCGGTGACCGACAAGATCGACGCGGTCGAGAGCGTGGCCAAGGCACTCTTTTCCGAGTGGGAAGATGAACTGGAAGAGTACGAAAACGCCGAGCTGCGAGCGGCCAGCCAGAAGCAGTTGGATGCGACCCAACGGCGATACGAGCAGATGCTCGCGGCGATGCGTAAGGCCCAGGCCACGATGCCGCCGGTGCTGACCGCGATGCACGACCAGGTCCTGTTCCTCAAGCACAACCTCAACGCCCAGGCGATCGCTTCGATTCAAGGCACCGCCGAGGACATCGGCCGGGAGATCGAGTCGCTGATTAAGGAGATGCAGAAGTCGATCGACGAGGCGAACAAGTTTATTGATGAGATGGGTGTGAAGTGATGGGGAGTTGACGGATTAAGTGCTGATGAACAAGGAAGTGGCATGAGAATGAACAAACGCCCAATTGAAGTCACGCCTATTTGTCTTGTCTTGATTTTATCTGCGATCATCGGGCTGTTTACTTATGGCAGCAAACGCGGTTGGGCGCTCGATTTGTCGGCGATCGTCTCATCCAGCCTGGTTTTCATCGTCGTACTTGGTTTTTGGCTTGGAGATCGCACGTGTCATCGACTGCTGGCGTTTTTCGCAGTTTATGCGATGATCAGGCCCACGCTTTTGGTTGTAATCACCCCGTCACTCTTTGACAAAGTGGTCATGCTCACCGAAGCGGTTTTAGCGCTTCCACTCTTGATCTGGCTGTTTACTCCCAGAATCGATCATTTCACACGTCCGCAACAAGCAGCAGCAGGCGTGATGGACCAATCACCAGAGGTGACTGAAGAGGCGTAAAACAGATCAATGATTGACCAAGCACTCTCAACGTGACTCGCCGGGGCACCCCGTATGACGACATCGGCCGGGCCCCGATCGTTGACGGGTGGCGATTACTGACCCACCTGCGCCTGCTGCGAATTACAATCCACCCTTGTCCGCAACGCCCTCACAAGCCGAGCCGCCGATCGCCAGCGCCAAACCCCAGCGTTTTCATGGGTTTGATGCGCTGCGGGGCGGGGCGATGCTGCTGGGCATCCTGCTGCACGCGGCGATCACGTACATGACTCGGCCGATGGACGGGCTGCTCTGGCCGCTCGACGACCAGCCGAGGCAGTACGGCTTTGATGTGCTGTTCTGGTGGATCCACGGCTGGCGGATCCCGCTGTTCTTCGTGATGGCCGGGTTCTTTGCCGCGATGCTGGCTCGGCGGCGCGGGCCCGGCGGTTTCATCAAGCACCGCACGCTTCGCATCCTCATCCCCGTCACCGTCGCGACGCTGACACTGCTGCCGATGATGTACTTCATCTGGGGCTGGGGCTGGCAGCTCGAAGGCCGGGCGACTTTCCGCGAGGTCTGGCGCGTGAACTTTGATGACCCCGTCATCGACGAGCACTTCCTGGGCCCGGCCCACCTGTGGTTTCTCAACTACCTCGTTCTGTTTTCGTTTGTTTACTGGCTGATCCTCAAGCTGCGCGGCGCGATGCCGAATGCCCAGGAGCCGACGCTGCCTGCGCCGATGCGCTCGTGCTTCGTTTCACCGCTGCGGCCGCTGTGGTTCGCGCTGCCGACGTTTGGCTTTCTAGCCTTAGATCCCGGTTTCTTCCTGGCCTATCACCACATCCTGCCCGTGACGCGTAGTCAATGGGTTTACGAAGTCTTGCAGATTTCTTTCCAGGCCTACTTCTTCATCGTCGGCATCTATCTCTTCCGCCTGCATCGGGACATGCACGCGCTCAAGCGTTTCGCCTGGCTTTACCTGTTCGCGGCGCATGTCGTCTTCGTCGGCGTCGTGCTGCTGGTGGGACGCGCCTTTTCACAACGCTACAGCGGCATAACCATCGACCTGCCCACGCGCCTTGGCCTTGCCGTATGTGTGGCGCTCTTTGGCTGGCTGATGATCTGGGGCATGACCGGCCTGGGTCTGACCGTGCTCGCCACGCCCCGCGCCTTTGTCCGCTGGCTCAGCGACAGTGCCTACTGGGTCTACCTCGTGCACCTGCCGATCGTGGCGCTCTTGCTGATTGTCATGCGGAACTGGCCCATCGGGCCCTGGCCGCGGTTTGGGCTGATCGTCGCGATCACCTCTGCGTTGACGCTGGCGAGTTATCAGTGGTGCGTTCGGCATACGTTCATCGGCCGCTGGCTCAACGGGCCACGCAGCCGGGGTGATTCGGCTTCGTAAACCTGAAATCAAGCTAAACATCAGGGAGGGCGAGGCTCCTGCCCAGCCGTGAATGATCTCCAGCGACCGGCTCGGCAGGAGCCTCGCCCTCCCATCAAGCACATATCCTGTACAAGTTCTAAGCTATGACGTTTTGTCGCCGCCTGCTGTTTTGATCAGGCTTACCAAAGGAAACCCATGCGCCGCCTGTTGGTTCTGTTGCTGATGCTGTCCGCCTTGCTGTCCGCCGGCTGTTCGAGCCAGTCGATCGACTACAGCCAGGCCAAGCCCGATCAGCCCGGGTCGACCTTTCTGTTCCTGGGCCTGTGGAATGTGTTCTCCAAGGGCCTGGACGATGTCGCGGCCAACCTCAACAGCGAGGGCTACCACGCCCAGTCGCTGCCGGGCCCGCAGTGGGAGCGGATCGGCGATCAGATCATCGCGATGGATCGTGCCGGCAAGCTGCGTCGGCCGCTGGTGCTCGGCGGACACTCGCTGGGCGCGGATAAGTCGCTCTATCTGGCGGAGAAACTTGAGCGTGCCGGCATCGAGGTCGACTACATCTGCCTGCTGGATGCGACCAACCCGCCCAAGGTCCCCGGCAACGTCAAGCGCTGCCACAACATCTATCTCTCGCATTCGCTGACCGACTGGTTCCCCGCGTTCCGTGGCATCCCCGTCGAGGCAGCGGACAAGCGGACCGAGCTGGTCAATTACGACGTGCGTTACGCGCAGGCCGGCGAACTGACGAACATCGACTTTGACCACTTTGATATCGAGACCAACCCGGCGATCCAGGCCCTGATGACCGACCTGATCCGGGCCGAGCTGGGCGGACACCCCGACTTCGCCTCGATCTTCCCGCCCAACAGCAAGATGCGGTTTGATTGATTCATAATCCGTGGGGCAGACATTCCTGTCTGCCGCACTTTTGTAGGCATCACAACTACGCTTATGACCTGGCAACTGCTCTCACTGGTCGATGAACACCAACTGGTCTGGGCCGACGGCCCGGTGCTGGCGGTGGCGGTCGCGGTGTGGTGGTACTGGTCGGCGGTCGTCGCGTTGTCGTGGCTGCGGCG
>JBGSTE010000150.1:0-2292 GCA_041736655.1 Phycisphaeraceae bacterium
GGGCACCAGCTCCGCCGCGTCGCCGGCAACCTCCGGCAGGCTCGTGGTGTCCGACGTCAACACCGCGGTCGCCGACGCAAACGCTTCGAGCACCGGCAGCCCGAAACCCTCGGACAAACTCGGATACACCAGCACCGAGGCGCTGCTGAGTAACACCGGCAGGTCGCTCTCTTGCGCAAAGCCGTGCAAGAGCGTCTGCTCCTGCGTGCCCAGCACGTTGCAGAGGCGCTGCATCTCCTGCCGTGTTTTTTCGTCAAGCCCGACGATGACGAGTCGCCAGTTCGCGCGGTAGCCGTGGCGGACCATCGCCCAGGCCTCGATGACCCCGCGGGTGTTCTTGCGCGCCTCGTTTGCGCCCAGGTGCAGCAAGTACTGCCGGTCGATGCCATACTTCTTGAGGACCGCATCCGATGCGCTGACATCGCGGATGGCGGTGTCATGAACGGTGACGCCCCAGGGGACGACGATGCCGCGCTTGGGGTTGAGCCCGTGCCCGTCGATCAGCCGTTTGCGGGTGTATTTGCTGGGGCAGACGACCGCCGCCGCGTGTTGACAGGCCGAGGCCACCGCCTGCTCAAAGCGCGACAGTTCGTCGACCGAGCGCCCCTCGGGCATATCCAGCGGGATGAGGTCGTGGAGCGTGACAACGGTCGGCACGGGCATCCAGCGCGGGCAGAAGTTGGCCGGGCAGTGCAGCAGGTCCACGCGGTCAAGCATCGCCGCAGCGGGCAGCCGCAGTTGGGTCCACGCGTCGTAGCGGTCGCCACGGATCTCGATGTGCCTGGGGATGAAGTTGCCCGGCAGGTCATTGGGTAAGTCGCCCGGGCTGCGGTGGTACGCGAGCACCTGCCAGTGCGGGCGGACCAGCGCCAAGCGCTGATAGAGCTGCATCAGGCTCTTGCCGATGCCCCGGCGCTGGGGGCTGAAAAGCGTTCGTGCGTCCAGGCCGATGCGCATGATAAAGACAAGCCTTCGGACACCATCGTCCGCAAGTCGTATCGGCGAGGTCGACAAGGTCGGATCAATAGACCGGCGTTCACAAGCCTTCCAGCGGCTCATCCGCATCGGCGAAAGCATCCATTGGCACGCCCGCACGCTTGGCCATCGCCAGGTGCAGCCGGCTCAGCGAGGTGGGCTCGCGATGCTCGAGCAGACGACCGCACCTGATCCCGACCGGGTCGCTGGCCGTCTTGCCATGACCGGCCACCAGCAGCGGCAGGTCGTGCTTCTCGTGGGCGTGTCCGTCGGCGATGCCCGAGCCATAGAGAATCACGCAGCGGTTGATGAGCGGTTCGCCGTCCTCTTTGAGATCGCTAAGCCGGCCAAGCAGGTAGGCGAACTGTTCGTGGTGCCACCGCGTGACCTTGTTGTACATCTGGAGCTTGGACTCCTGGGAGTCCCAGGCGGTGACGCCATCGTCGTCCTCGCTCTTGCCGTTGAACTCGCGCCAGTGCGACAGTGCGTGCCACGTGCCGTTGACGCCGGGGATGAAGTTGAAGTAGCGGTTGCTCTGGCCATGATCGAGCATGAAGCTGGCGACGCGGGTGGCGTCGGCCCACCAGGCCAGGGCCATGAGGTCCAGCATCAGGCGGACGTAGTTCTCGTGCTCGATCGGGATCCCCGCCGACGGGCGGATGAGTGTGTCGGTCAGGGCTCGGTCCGCGCTGGCCTGGGTTGAAACTTTCTCGGCGAAGGTGATCCGCCTTTCGACCCCGCGGATCGATTCGAGGTACTCGTCGATCTTCCGCTTGTCATCCACGCTCGCGTTACGCTTGAGGTCCGCCGCGTGTGCGCTGACCCGGTCCAGCACGCTCGCATCCACCGCACCCCCACCCTGGGTCAGGAACATCTGGTCGAACACCATCCTCGGCTCAAACTCGCGACGCATCGGCGTCCGGGCGTTACTCCAGGACAGGTTGTTCCGCGGCAGGTTCTTGGAGAAGTTGCCCTCGCCTTTAAGCGCCAGCTCCATGCTCGGCATGACTGTGTCGTGGCCCACGTGCTGGGCGATGATCTGGTCCATCGACGCCCCGCCCGCATCGACCGTCCGCTCGTCGTAGTCCCCGCCGGTCAGCCACGTCGCGGTACTCTTGCCGTGGCCGTTGCCTTCCGGGGTCCAGAGGTTCGACGGGATCAGGATGTCTTTCTTGTAGGCTTCAAGCGGCGACATCCACTCGCAGAGCTGTTCGAGTTGGCCGTCGGGCCCGACCTTGCGTGGATTCCACGTCCCGCGGGCCGAGCCGTTGGGGAAGTAAACATAGCCGAGCCTCAGCGGCTTACTGCCCGCTGCCG